>JAGLOF010000012.1 GCA_023139105.1 bacterium | reverse complement strand
CTCTGGCCCACAGCCCGGCGGTCGCCGCCGCGCTGGCCAGCTGGCAGGCCGACGGCGAGGTCGGTGCGCAGGCCAGCGCACTGCCCGATCCCCGCTTCAGCTGGGGCGAAATGCTCGTACCGGTCCAGACGCGAACCGGGCCCCAGCAACGGATCTTTTCGCTCAGCCAGACCTTGCCGTGGTTCGGTAAGCAGTCGCTACGCGGCGATATCGCCGACGAACAGGCGGCGGCGGCCGAGGCTCGTCTGGCCGGCGTCGTACTCGACGTACTCTTTCGCGTCCGCCGCGCCTACTACGACCTGGCGTATCTGAGTGAGGCGGTGCGCATCACCGATCGCCACCTGGCGCTGGTCGGTCAGTGGGAAGTCGTCGCGCGGGCGCGATACGCAGCCGGTGCGGGCCGGTTCGCCGATATGCTCAAGGCCCAGGTCGAGTATTCGCAACTGACCGATCGGCTGGCAGAGCTGACCGATGCGCGCCGGCCGGCGGCCGCCGAACTGAACGCTGCGCTGGGACAGCCGGTGACGGCGCCGATCACCTGGCCCGCGACCCTGCCCGCGGCCGCACACGCGGTGGCCGAAGACTCTCTGGTCGCTGCGCTGCTCCAGCGGCAGCCACAACTCGTCGCACTGACTCACGAAGAGCAGAGCACGGTCTACGCGGCCTCCCTCGCGGGTCGGCAGAAGTATCCCGACGTGACCCTCGGCATCGACTACATCATGACCGGCGAGTCGGCCATACCTGCGACACCCGACAGCGGTAAGGACCCTGTGATCGCCCGTCTGGCCATCAATGTGCCGCTCTGGTGGGGCAAGTACGCCGCGGCCGAACGCGAGGCGGCGGGTCGACAGCGGACGCTCGAGGCGGCGCGCCGCGACGTTACCGTCGGCCTGCAAGCGAGGCTCGAACGGGTCCGCTTCGAACACCGCGAGGCCGTGCGCACGGTGAATCTCTACGGTGGCAGCTTGCTGCTCAAGGGTCAGCAAGCACTCGACGCCGTAACCGCTGCTTACGAGACCGGCGAGGCTGACTTCCTCGACATCGTTGAAGCCCAGCAGACCCTGCTCGCTTTCGAACTGACCGAAGCGCGCGCGCGCGCCGATCGCCTGATCAGTCTGGCGCGCATCGAACAACTGATCGCCGGGCCGGCGCCGATGCTCGCGGCCACGTCTGACGAACGAGGAGCACGATGATGCGACCGAAGATTACCGATAGTCTGACCAGCCGGCGCGTCGCGTTTGTGGTGACGATGTTGGCGATATTTTTCCTCGGCTGGGCGCTGCGCGGCGGCGGCCCCACTAACACTGCCGCTAACGGCCACGACCAGGTGGCTACCGACAGCGGACCGACCACCTGGACCTGCTCCATGCATCCGAACATCCAGTTGCCGGAACCCGGCCAGTGCCCCATCTGCTTCATGGATCTGATCCCGCTGGAGTCTGATGGAGGCGGGGAGAGTGCCGTTGAACTGAAGATGTCTGAGGCGGCCATGGCTCTGGCGGAGATCGTCACGGCGCCAGTCGTATTTGGCCCTGCTGAGGGTCTGGTCCGGCTCTCCGGCAAGGTGGCTTTGGATGAGACGCGCACAGGCAAGATAGCCGCCTGGACCGGCGGTCGACTGGAGAAGTTATACGTGGATTTTACCGGCACCGTCGTCAAAATGGGTGATCCCCTGGTGGAAGTGTACAGTCCGGCGATTTACGCGGCCCAGGAAGAGCTTCTGCAGGCGATCAAATCACTGGAGGGCGCGCAGTCTGAATTTCAGAAGCGGTCGGCGCAGATGATTACGGAAGCATCGCGGGAGAAGCTGCGGCAGTTGGGAATGACTCAAACGCAGGTAGAAAAAATTGAAAAGAGGGGCAAGGCCACTGACCGCATCATTATTTTATCGCCGCTGAGTGGTGTGGTCATCCATAAAAATGCAGTGGAGGGCATGTATGTTAAAGAGGGCGCGCCCATTTACACCATTGCTGATCTGTCCCGGGTGTGGGTCACGTTGGATGTATATGAAACTGAGCTGGGTCGTCTGCACGTGGGGCAATTTGCCCGGTTTACTGTAGAGGCGTTTCCCGGCGAAATGTTTGAAGGCAAAGTTGTGTTTGTCGATCCCATTCTCAATGAGAAGACGCGCACGGTACGGGCCCGATTGAATGTGGAGAATGCAGATGGCAGGTTGAAGCCGGGGTTGTTCGTACGCGCCGAGGTTGCTGTAGGATCGGACACGTCTGTGCTTCAGGTTCCTGTGACGGCGGTGATGAAAACTGGAAAACGTGCCATCGTTTATATACGCAAACCGGATACGGATACGCCGGTTTTTGAGATGCGGGAGATTGTTGTTGGTCAACGCTATGGCGATGTCTATGCCGTCATTTCTGGATTAGACTCAGGGGAAAAAGTTGTGGTGCATGGCAATTTTAAGATCGACTCGGCCATGCAGATTGCAGGTAAGTTCAGCATGATGAACCCGGAAGGCGGCGGTTCCGGCGGTGCCCATGCACATCATGGAGATGGTGCTGGATCTGTGTCCGCCGAAACATCAGCAGAGACATTAGAACCTTATGCATTGGACCGTATGGAAGTGACCGTTGATTTTCTCTCTGTTTTAGCCCCTGTGTATGCGGACTATTTTACGGCCCAGTCAGCATTGGCTGATGATGATTTTGAGATTGCCAAGAAAGCCATTGCTGATCTGGATCAACGAATGAAAGCTATACCAATGAATCTGGTTGCTACAGATGCGATGCCGGTGTGGCATGCCATTGATGATAAGATCCATGAGGCGGTGGAACATGTACTTCACTGGTCTGATATTGAAGAGGCACGCAAAGCCTTTGAAGCTATCAGCTACGCTATACTCAAAATGGAACATGCCTTTGGGCATGTGGGTGATACGCCGCACTTTGAGGTGTTCTGTACTATGGCATTTAATGACAAAGGTGCGCCATGGTTACAGAATCATAATACTGTGGATAACCCATATTTTGGCGATCAGATGTTACGTTGTGGTGAGGTTAAGGTTATTTTTGGTTTTGATGAGGTGCTGCCCATCCAGATAATTGACGATGTACCGGCGAAATTTGTTAAAGAGTTGAAATCGGTCTATAAGTCTTATTTTGATGCACAGAAAAATTTGGCTGATGATAATTTTAAAGCTGGACAGAAGGCATTGAAAAAATTGAATAAAGTGGTCGGTAAGGTAAAAGTGAAAGACCTTGATGAGACAGCAATTAAACAGTGGTCTTCTTTGGCAAAGGCCATGCTAAGTGAAACAGAGCATGCAGAGCACTACAGTGATATCAGCGAAGCCCGGATAGCATTTAAGGCCATAAGTCTGGCTGTGCTCAAATTGGTGAAGACATTTGGCCATAGCGATGATGTCGATTATTATCAGATCTACTGCTCCATGGCCTTTGATGATACCGGGGCTTGCTGGCTACAGAATCATGAAGAAACGCACAACTCCTACTGGGGCGCGGAGATGCCGCGTTGTGGTGAGGTGCGTGAGGTGTTTGAGCCTAGAGATTAAGAGCAATGGAACACGGAAAAAGCGGATTAAACGGATTTACACGGATAAAACATATCATGACAAAACAAAAAATGAATTTATTAGACAAATTGATCAAGGCATGCCTGGAGAATAAGCTGGTGGTTTTTTTGGGACTGTCGGCAGTAATGATGTGGGGTGTGATGGTGGCGCCTTTTGATTGGCATATTCCGGGCATTGAGCGTGATCCTGTGCCGGTGGATGCCATTCCTGATATTGGCGAGAATCAGCAGATTGTCTTTACACGCTGGATGGGGCGGTCGCCTCAGGACATGGAAGATCAAGTGACATATCCACTAACTGTGGCGTTGATGGGCGTGCCTGAAGTAAAGACGGTGCGTTCGTACTCTATGTTCGGCTTTTCTACCATCTATGTTATCTTTAAAGAGGAGGCTGAGTTTTATTGGTCACGCAGCCGTATTTTGGAGAAACTCAACGCCCTGCCGCCGGGTACATTGCCTGATGGTGTTAGTCCATCGCTAGGGCCTGATGCTACGGCTTTGGGTCAGGTTTTCTGGTACACCCTGGAGGGTCGTGACAGAGACGGTAATCCTACGGGTGGATGGGACTTGCAGGAGCTGAGATCCATTCAGGATTGGTATGTGCGGTCCGGTTTGCAATCAGCCGATGGTGTGGCAGAGGTGGCCTCTGTGGGCGGATTTGTCAAAGAGTATCAGATTGATGTGGATCCGGCGACACTGCGTCAGCACGGAGTGCCGTTGAGTGATGTGATTCAGGCGGTACGAGGTTCCAATATTGATGTGGGTGCGCGCACCATTGAAGTTAACAAAGTAGAATATGTGGTGCGGGGTATCGGTTTTATCAAGTCTGTAGCAGATCTGGAAAATACCGTGGTCTCAGTGCGCAACAACGTCCCCCTCTTGGTGAAAGACGTGGCCCATGTGGCCCTGGGCCCGGCAATTCGCCGGGGTGCCCTGGACAAGGAGGGCGCAGAAGCTGTGGGCGGCGTGGTGGTTGTCCGTTATGGTGAGAATCCTCTAGCCGCCATTCAGGAAGTAAAGCGTAAAATTGATGAAATTGCACCGGGACTGCCTTCAAAGGTGCTGGGCGACGGCACGTTCTCTCAGGTCACTATTATCCCATTCTATGATCGCACCGGACTGATCTATGAGACCCTGGGTACATTGAATAATGCCTTGCGTGATGAAATCCTCATCACAGTCATAGTTGTCCTCATAATGATTATGCATCTCTCCTCGTCATTGCTTATTTCCACGCTGCTGCCAATGACAGTATTGTTGGTCTTTGTCGGTATGAAACTCTTTGGCGTGGATGCCAATGTTGTGGCCCTCTCAGGGATTGCCATCGCTATTGGAACCATTGTGGATATGGGCATTGTCGTCTCTGAAAATATAATGAGGCATTTAGATGAAGCACCGCCAGATGCAGACCTGAGACAGGTTATCTTCAAAGCGACTTCCGAAGTAGGCAGTGCCGTTTTGACAGCAGTATCAACTACCGTGGTCAGCTTTCTACCGGTTTTCACAATGACGGCAGCCGAGGGCAAACTCTTCAAACCACTTGCCTATACCAAGACATTGGCACTTATCTCCTCTGTGGTTCTGGCTCTGACAATTCTGCCGTCGTTGGCGAATATACTGTTTGGAAAGAAGAAACGTTCACATATAACCGGACATATCTGGAATAGCCTGCTTGCAGTGCTTGGTCTTGTCATCATGTTTCGTTTCTCTTGGTCTCTGGGATTGGTAGTGCTGTTGTTTGGTCTATTTCATTTTGTACGCAGGCATCTGCCGCAACGATCTCAGGCTTATCTGCCGGTATGGCTCAACTGGATAATTATTGCTACGGTTGTGGCAATTCTGTCTGGAGTATGGGCACCGCTAGGCATTGGTCGTTCCGGATTTTTAAACTTTTTATTTGCCGCATTGATTATCGGGGTGGTCATGGGCGGTCTTATGCTCTTCACCCGATATTATACCCGGTTACTGCGCTGGGCTTTGAACAATAAGGTTAAAGCCCTGGCCGGACCTTTCATTTTAGTGGTAATGGGAGCCATGGTGTGGTTCGGCTTTGGCCGGATTTTCGGGTTCATGCCGTCATTCATCGAAAAAACCCGCCCCTATCAGGCCATGGTGCATACATTCCCGGGTTTGGGCAAGGAGTTCATGCCGCCGCTGGATGAGGGAAGCTATCTATACATGCCCACCACTATGCCGCATGCCGGCATGGAAGAGTCTTATGACGTGCTGCGTAAGTTGGATATGGCTCTTTATTCTGTTCCTGAAGTTGAAACCGTTGTCGGCAAACTGGGACGAGCAGAGACACCGTTGGATCCTGCTCCTATTTCCATGATTGAGACCATTGTCAATTACAAACCGGAATATCGTATTGATAAAAATGGAAAACGGCTGAAGTTCAAGGTAGATGGTGATGGTAATTTTGTTCGGGACCATCAGGGAGAACTGATTCCCGATAAAAGGGGTACTTCATTCCGCAACTGGCGTGATCATATCCGTGTGCCCGATGACATCTGGGATGAACTAGTGAAGGCGGCCAAACTTCCAGGGACAACTTCTGCGCCGAAACTACAGCCTATCTCCACCAGGTTGGTGATGTTGCAGTCTGGTATGCGCGCACCTATGGGCATTAAAGTCAAAGGCCCTGATCTGGAGACCATTGAGCGTGTAGGTCTACAGTTGGAGAAGTTGTTAAAGGAAATACCGGCGGTAAAGTCTGAGGCCGTATTTGCGGACCGCATTGTAGGCAAGCCATATCTGGAGATAGAGATCGACCGGCTGGCTATTGCCCGTTACGGTATGCCTATTCGCAGGGTTCAAGATATTATTGAAACGGCCATTGGGGGGAAGACGTTGACTTCTACGTTGGAAGGTAGGGAGCGTTACCCAGTGCGTGTACGCTATTTGCGGGAGCTGCGCGGAGATATTGAATCATTGGAAACTATATTGGTGCCAGGTATGGGGGGCGTGCAGATTCCGCTGAGGCAGCTTTCACGTATACGTTATGTGCGCGGCCCACAGATGATAAAGAGTGAGGATACCTTCTTGCTCGGTTATGTCCTTTTTGACAAGCGGGACGGCTGGGCAGAGGTGGATGTGGTGGAACAGGCCCAGGCATATCTTAAAAGTAAGATTGATTCAGGTGAATTGATCATTCCCGCCGGAGTCAGCTATGCCTTTGCAGGCAGCTATGAGAATCAGATCCGTGCTACCAAACGTATGAGGGTGATTCTGCCGCTGGCCCTCTTTGCCATTTTCATGATTCTTTATTTTCAGTTTAAACGTGCCTCGACGACGCTTATCGTCTTCTCCGGTATCTTTGTGGCTTGGGCAGGTGGATTTGTCATGATCTGGCTCTGGGGTCAGGCGTGGTTCATGAATTTCAGCTTTGCCGGTGAATCCATGCGGCAGCTTTTCCAGATGCATCCTATCAATCTGTCTGTGGCTGTGTGGGTCGGCTTTCTTGCGTTATTCGGTATTGCCACAGATGACGGGGTTCTGATTTCGACCTACTTGAAACAGCGCTTTGATGAGGTGAAGCCTGAAACCGTTGCTGAGATCCGCGAGGCCGCAATCTTTGCCGGATCCCGGCGCATCCGTCCGGCTATGATGACCACGGCAACCACCATCCTCGCATTGATTCCCATATTGACCTCTACGGGTCGGGGTGCAGACGTGATGGTGCCCATGGCAATTCCATCTTTTGGGGGCATGGTGTTTGAGATTATGACGGTGTTTGTGGTGCCTGTTCTGTACACCATGCGTGAAGAGTGGCGATTGAGGAAGGGGGCGTGATCATCAGCTTAGGGCGACCGGTTGGTTGTTTATACCCTTGGGTACGCCCCTACACATTTTTATCCTGGTCTTAAAAACAATTAGCTTGTATCGATTTATTGTTTCACTTGAACCGTCATTTATTTAAATCAGGCAGATTAATAACAGTAGTATCTGCTTTATTCAGCAAAAAACGTCCCCCTGTTCTTACCATTGGAATATTCAAATATCCATAGTCGACATTGTCGAAATCTACATCTAAAAATTCAAATAATTCATCAGGAAGGTCCGGTTGATATGCAAGAATCCACGGGACATATTGATAGGTACCACTTTTTATTGTATCATAACTCCAGTTCAAGGTGGTTCCTGCGGAATATGGGTTTTTCCAAATTGATGTTCGCATGAATGGTTCATTTGGGATATCAAGTATAATATTGTCCTGCCCGTCTATTGCTTCAGGAAGAAGAAAACCGCTGGTAATTCGTCCCTTTTTTGTTAAGATTGTTACAGGTGTCTCAAGAACTTCCATTTCAACATTGAATTTTAAGCAGGAATCAGGATGAACTGCATGCCACCTATAGTAAAAAGAGACACTGGAATGTAGTTTGATTAACTGCTTTAAGGTGATTGTATGTTTTAAGTAGCCTTTAGTGCCCATATCGCTCTGGCCGTCTCTCACTTCTCCATTTACAATACTTATTTCTACCATTTCGACTTTGAAATTACCATAAAATAAATATAAAGTAAAATTACCATTTACAGAGCCATTGCTGTATCCTGTTACAGGTATTTGTAGTGCAAAATCACCTTTTTCATCAACATATGTTCCAATGTTGAATCCTTCAAGCCAAGCCAGTGCGCCATTTGCCGGGCTTCCGTTAGATTGTATTACTTTACCTTTAATCCATGTTTTTTCAACGGGTATGCTAGCATCATTAAACAAAGGGTTTTGTGTGCAATATGTAAAAATTACTACTAAGCTAAACAATAGCAAAAAAATAGTAATGTGAAATCTTTTCATATGAAATTCCTCCGGGCAGTAAGGAGCCAGATTTAAGTAACGGTATAAATTGAATACGTCCAAGCACCTTCTTACCCTTTATTGATTGATCTGTAACTTCCTGATAGAAGCATTCGGGAGCCGACATGTTGTGAAAAGGGGCTTTTTGATACAGCTCCATCGTTTACTCTTCTGTTAGTATAGAAGAAATTGCTTTGTACTTGATATTAGGTTATATAATTGCTAATTTAACGATAATTCAATTTATACATTATGAGGATATTAATGTCTGAAAAATCTCAGTCATTTGAAGATAGTTCTGTACAGGAGAAAACTGTGGGTACTCTTGCCGCTATCAGGGAAATTATTTTAAGTGAAGCCCTGGCTGTTGTAGATAAAACAATTCAAAATATGAAAAAGCTCAGTAAAACGTTGGAGAAGCGTTTGAATGCTGTGGAGCAGCGGCAAGATAATTTTGATCAACGTCTGCTTGACATCAACTGCGCCCATGAAGATTATATTAAAAAAACTGATGCCTCGCTGGCCCATATACACAGGCGTATTAAGTCCGAATCAAATAGAGTCAAGAAGAAGAGCTACTATGTTGGCAGGTGGGAGAAGAGATGAGTACTGTGCAAGATAGAGAACTGGAACACCTGCGTCGACTTCTTCTTAAAGATGACAGGACACGCATTACCGAGACAGAAGTAGAACTAAATACACTTAGAAAGCAGCTTTCTGAGAAAGAGTGGTTGATATCAACATTCAGTCCTGTGCTCAATGATGTGATTGATCTTAATATCAACCGGTCTAAAGATGATGTGGCAAAGACGCTCTCTCCGGTTATCGGGCCTGCAATCAAGCATCAGATAGGAGAGGCTAAAGAAGAAATAGTAGATGCACTCTACCCTATTATTGGTAAGACCGTGCGCAAAGCTGTGGCCGAAGCAATTAAACATCTGGCTGATACAATCAATAATAAAATTGAGAATGCCATGCGCAGGAGCCGGGTAAGGAATCAGATAACAGCAAAAATTTCAGGTGTCAGCCCACAAGACCTTATACTCAAAGAAGCCCTGCCATTTTCAATTCAGGAGATATTTCTTATTCACCGCGAGAGCGGTCTGTTGATGACACATGTTTCATCCACTTCAGATGCAGCAGGCATGAATAAAGATCTTGTAAGCGGTATGTTGACGGCCATTCAATCATTTGCAGATGAAGCTTTCAGTCAGAACGAGTCGCAGGATATTAATGAAATTCAATATGGTGATCAGCGTATTATAATTGAGGCAGCAAATTCTTTTTATACAGCCATTGTAGTAAAAGGAGTCACACCTGCCAGGTTTAATGGAATGGTCACCCGGCTTTTAGACAGGATTCAACATCAATGCGGCTCGGAACTGCGGGATTTTCAAGGTGACCAGTCTTGTTTTGGCAGTGCAAAGCAGCTGCTTTCAGAATTGATCAAGCTGTTTCGTGATAGTCAAGATGAGGAGATGCAGAAGGGTCAGAGTAAAAGGCCATACGGATTAATCCTGGTAGCCAGCTTTATAGTTCTCGTATTGGCTATATGGGGCGTTAGCAATCTTTATCCATATTTGCGGACTTCCCGGCATATGACAGGGCTCAGGAATTGTCTACAAGCAGATGGTGGTTTTGCCCATGTTATATGTAATATTGAAAATAGTCGAATCCTACTTTCCGGATCTGTTGAGGATATAAAGACGGAGCAACGTCTTGACAGTCTCATCTCTACTCATGAAGCTGTGGATTATGTTGATAATCGGGTTATCATATTTACACTCAAACAGTCAGTAATCAGTGAAATTGAACATCGATTTCAACCGTATACAATAGATGGCCGGCTCATATGTCGGCTGCATCTGGATGGTACAACTGTAATATTGGAAGGCCATGTGTCCAGCCGGGAATTGAAGCGTCATGTCGGATATCTGGCAGGGTTGGTCTCCGGTATCGCAGTTGTTGAAAACAACCTTGATGTGTCAAATTCGATTGATAGTAAGGCTTTAATTGATGATGTTGAAGAAGACCCGATTTTGTTTGCATCCGGCTCATATGATTTAAATCATAGGCAAATGCAGGAGCTTGATTCTCTGGCGGAATGGCTGATATCTCATAGAGAGAGCTGGGTAATAATAAAAGGTTTTTCTGATCAGAGTGGTTCTGAAAATGTCAATAATCAGATCTCTGAAAAAAGAGCCGGTGTAGTGAGAGTGTATTTATTCAACAGAGGTGTTTCTCATGCCCAGCTGGCTGTGCAGTATTTTGGTTCAAGTCTTTCGCCAAAAGACGCAGAGCTTTCCGGTCGGCGGGTTGAATTAGAGATACGGGACAGGAGGTAATGTGGCTGATGTAGTTACATTAAGTAAAAAGATCTGTCTCCTGGGTTCATTCGGTGTTGGAAAGACCAGCCTGGTACGCCGTTTTGTACATCAGACCTTTGAGGAGAATTATCATTCAACAATCGGTGTACAGCTCAGCCAGAGGCTAATCGCTCTTGATGAGAAGGCACAGTTCAATTTAATTATATGGGATCTTGCTCATATTGAAAAGTATGACAATGTTTTAAAACGATACCTTCATGGTGCACATGGTGCAATTCTTGTTTTTGATGTGTCCCGTCCGGAGACTTTGGAGGCACTTACTCCCATGCGATGTTTTTTTCATGAAAATTCCAAAGGCGCACCATGTCTGGCTGCAGCAAATAAATATGATCTGCTTGAGAAAGATGCTGTCGATTTTGATACTATTTCACGTAATGTTGAGGCGTTGAATGTTCGCTGTGTATATACTAGTGCTAAGACAGATCATCAGGTTGATATGACATTCAGGACACTGTGCAGCATGTTTTAATGGAGTTGGCTGTGAAAGACTATTTTGAAGTAATTCTGCGGGAGAAGAAGACTGCTTTTGCTCTTTTTGATCAGGATTTAATCTTGCAGGAGTACAGCTTAAATTTAAAGCAATATATCGCAATTCAGGTAAAAAAAAATAATCCGCTATGGGATGTTTTTCCGGAATTGATTGGCTCGGAAGATGTAGTCAAGTCAGTTGTAACACGGAAAAAACGACGTTTTATCATAACTAAATTGACACGGTTTAAATCTTCCGGTCAATCCTGTTATTATCATCTTACTATTCTTCCATATACGCAGAACGGCTATGCCAAGCTTCTCTGTATTGTCTCGGATGGGACGCAAGAGGTGGCCCTGGAACATGAGATTCAGCAGAAAAAATATGAGATCATGCTGCTTCAATCAACACTGCAACGTAGCGGAATTGAGGCACAGAGCGGATTTATCGGCAGATCTGCTCAGATTCAGAGTATTCATGAATTTGTTAAAAAAATTGCACCTGTCCGGTCTTCTACTGTTCTGCTCCAGGGGGAAAGTGGAACAGGTAAAAATCTTGCTGCCCGTATTATTCATAATGCCTCAATGCAACAGGGCGCACCTTTTGTAGAGATTAATTGTGCAGGTATTCCGGATACTCTGTTGGAATCTGAAATATTCGGTTATGAAAAAGGTGCGTTCACACATGCTCTCAGCAGCAAAAAAGGGCTACTTGAAACGGCTGATGGCGGTACTCTTTTTCTCGATGAAATTGGTGAGCTGCCTTTCTCGCTTCAGTCCAAGTTCCTCGCCTTCCTGGAGTCCAAGCGTTTCCGGCGTTTGGGAGATACGCAGGAACGGCAGGTTGATGTTCGCATCATTGCCGCAACAAATAAAGACCTGATGAAAGCGGTTCAGAATAAAGAGTTCCGTGAGGATCTGTTTTTCAGGCTTAATGTGATCAATTTGGAACTGCCACCGCTAAGAGAACTTGATGATGATATTATTCTGCTTGCTGAAAATTTTATTAATCATTTTGCATACAGTTTTCACAAAACCGTATCAGGACTCAGTGATTCTGCTATTAAAAAACTAAAGGCACATCGTTGGTCCGGTAATGTCAGAGAGCTGCGCAATGTTATTGAAAGGGCTGTTATATTTACTGAGAATTCAATGCTTGATGCGCCTGATCTTATCCTGATCGGTGCTGCTGCAATATCGGATTCATGGTTAGAATCTATACAAATACCACAATCAGGCATTTCTCTGCCTGAGCTTGAACAATATCTGATCAACTCTGCAATGAATAAGGCCGAAGGTAATGTCTCTCGTGCAGCCCGTCTGTTGGGACTCAGCCTGGATACTTTGCGCTATCGCTTGAAAAAAGGCGGTACACTATCTTAAAATAGTAAAAATTAATATTGATTTTTTTGGGTTCGAGCTGGTTTAAGTGGTAATATTTTTCCGTTTCATTCCTTTTTGTCTTCGTATCATTGGCAGATCCCCTGTTTTAATTAAATTTATTGGTGAAATGCCCCAATCCACCTTTTTTTTACTTTTGCAAAGTTAACTTCCCCATAGATGTCAAGCCTTTAAAAAACAATTGTTTAAACATTCAATATCTGAAAATGGCATGAACTTTGAATAAATAGCATGGCACAGGCAAACTATATCAGGATAATTATTCTATAATAAAAGGTATTCCATGAAGGTAAAAACTATTTGTACATGCCTAGTGATCATTGCAATTTTAGGATATGCTGAGAGTAGTGATCATAATTTAATGGTTGAAAGTGACAGTCAGATAGACAATGAAGCACTTATTGGCAATGTGCCGGAGTCTGATCAAAGGAATTATGATTTGGCCATGAATGATATGGAATCGGACTTTTTGAGAGATGCAAATAGCCTATATGCCGGTCGGGTCAGTCGCTCTTCATACAATATAAAGTATGTGTCAAGGCTTGAATATGAGATGGAGAGTAAAAGACGTCAGATAGATCATTTGCAAACTGCAGTAGTGCGTCAAAAATTGACAACGCGCTTGATTTTTTTTACGGCTCTTCCATTGCTGGTGATGATAATGCTTATTGGTGTGTATTTATTTAAAATGAGACAGGGTGTTCAAATGAAATGTGTATCTGTGGAGAAAGAAAAAGAATGTGTTGAAGAAACATTGTCGTTGAGGAATAAAGAATTAACTTCAGAGACTATGCATTCGGCCCGATTTTCAGATGTCTGCACTGAAGCCATCAAGAATGTTGACAGCCGGTTCAGGGATGTGGATAAATGTGTGAAAAGTGAAATTAAGAAAATGCTGGCAGAGCTTCAGAATGAGGCACATGATAGAGATTACTGGCAGGATTTTGAAAAAAGATTTATTGAAGTACATCCTGATTTTTATGAACGTCTTCTGGCAAGAAGCAGTAATTTAACAGCAACTGAAATCAAAATTTGTGCTCTTTTGCGGCTTAGTATGAATACAAAGGATATTGCCCATTTAACAAGCAGGAGTGTTAGAACTGTTGAGTCTACACGGTTTGCTATCCGGAAGAAGCTGGGCCTTGATAAAAGTATGCAGCTGATACCATGGTTGATTGCTGTTTAGTCTTTAACATCTTCAAACAAAATGAAGTATTGCCTTATTTTTTTGAAAACCTGACAAGATTTTAAGGAAACCATTGAAAAAGCGCGTACGTATTATTATACTATAGTTCCAGTAGTTAGTATGATGCGATTACTAAATAGAGCTGTATATGAATCCAAGCAAGTTAAAGAATTTAATTAGCCAATATGTTTCCGGTGAACAGCTTCATTGTACCTGTCATGAACTTAATGAAAGAGATATCAAGTTTATTGATATTCTTTTATTAAAAATTTTGATGCATCATGATTTGCAGTATTTTGTTGATTCCCTGGAAATGGTTGTGCGTGAACTGATGACCAATGCATATAAGGCAAATCTTAAACGTATATATTTTGAGAAAAAACAATTGCAGTTGTCATCACCCGATGATTATAAAGAGGGGCTTAAACAATTTAAGAAGGAGGCCCTGATTGAGCCAGACCAGTATAATCCGGAATTGAAAAAAAGTAATCTGTACATAGAACTTGTAATTCAAAAAAAAGACGATGCCATTCACTTTGCAATTATTAATAACTCTCCGGCACAAAAAGAGGAACTGGAGAGAATAAACGGAAGATTGAAAGCGGCTGAGCATTGTCATGATTTTCTTGAGTCTTATAATTCTTCCTATGATGAGAGCGAAGGAGCAGGCCTGGGTATACAGATGGTCTATTTTCTTTTAAGAAATTCCGGTATTGATCCTTCTGCATTCAAGATATCTTCAGAAAACGGGATTACTCGATCCGAGTTTGAAGTGCCGTTCCACTTAAGACCCCGCCATGTTACCAGCATTATTAAAGATCAGATACTTAAAGAAGTTGAATTATTGCCAACACTTCCAGCAAACATTGTCAGTTTGATTGAATTGTGTAAAAAACCTGACAAATCTATTGCAGTGATAAGTGAAAAGATAAAAAGAGATCCATCTTTAACGGTAGATGTATTAAAGCAGGCAAATTCTGTTTTTTTTGGTTCCGGAAATAAAATAGATAATGTTAATGATGCAGTTGTAAGAATAGGTATTTCAAATCTTGAGGCTTTGCTTTTGGCTGCCGGAGCAAAGAAGATACTCTCAGAGCGGTATGATGATTTTTCGGCCATATGGAATCATTGTCAGAAGACAGCATGTTATACTCGTTATCTGGTAAAAAAATATCATCTGGAAAGGATATCTGATCAGGCATGTCTTGCAAGTCTACTTCATGATTTTGGGAAGATAGTTCTAGTCTCACTCAGTGAGGATATAAGCAATAAAATTGATGAAATACTGGCCAACAGAGATATGCCTGTTTCATCTTTAATTGAAGAGATATCCATTGGAATAAGCCATTCGGAGATTGGGGCAATGATTGCAAGTAAATGGAATTTTCCTGATTACCTGGTTGAAATTATAATGCATCACCATACGCCTTTGAATGCAAAAGCAGAGTTAAAAGATCAAACTTATGTAACATACCTCAGCAATATGCTGTGTGGCATTGAGAATGAACAATACAAACATGTTCATATGGAGGAAGATGTCCTTCACAGGTTTAATCTTGAAGATGAGCAGGCTGTTTTTGAACTGCTTGATGAATGCCGGAGAGAGAGTTGTGGAGAGTCACTATAATGTGAAAAATTACAAGAAGGTGAAGTTGCTATATTTTAGTGGACACCTCCTGTTACCATTAAGTTAAGAAGTGTTTAACTCGGTGTCCATTAAAATATAGTAATTTCAAAGTAGAAGTAAGAAGTAAGAAGGATGAAGTGAATGAAGGGGCGACTGGTGGTCGCCCCTTTTCCTATAACTTTTGGAAAAATGTATTCCAAAAGTCGTGTTTTAAAAGGGGATTGATAACCAGGTTATTATCAATGTTGTATTGATTTTCTCCATTGTAGATGATCAGGCCCCGGTTTACCGATAAGTTTGAAGCCTTTTTGAAAAAGTTTATTCCCTTGAGAAAATCGGAATGAAAGGTGGCCGCTGATTTGATTTCAACTGGAATGATTATACCGTTATGCTTAATTATAAGGTCTACTTCTCTACCGTGGGAATCTCGGTAGAAATAAAAATCAGGATGAATCCCCAGGTTGTAAGCGGCCTTGAGGAACTCGATAATGATAAAATTTTCATACAAGCCGCCGCGCAGCGGGTCTCTCTTGAGCAGTTCGGAATTGGAAATACCACAAAGGTAACAGGCCAGACCTGTATCCGTGAAGTACAATTTAGGTGATTTGATGACCCGCTTCCGTATGTTGGAAAAATATGGCGGCAGTTCGTAGAGAATATAGGATGCCTTAAGCACACTCACCCAGTTTTTAATAGTGGTTGATGATACGCCCACATCATTGCTTATCGCCGTATAATTGACAATTTGTCCAATTCTACCGGCAAGCAATTTCATGAACTGTTGAAACGGTCGTAGATCTTTCAATTGAATGATTGATCGTACATCTCTCTCAACATAGGTCTGAAAATAGTTGCCATAAAAGCGATTGGGTTTGAGTTGTTTTTCATATACTCTGGGATACATGCCCTGGACAATATATTGAAAAGCGGAATATGGTTTTGAGTAAAATGTGATTTCATTGACTGTAAACGGCAGCAAGGTTAGAAGGGCCGTTCTACCAGCCAAAGATTGACTGATAGCCTGGTGAAGTTCAGGCTGATGACTACCGGTAAGTATAAATTGTCCTGCCGTATTTTCTCTATCCACAATGCCTTGAATATAGGACAAGAGCCGGGGAACCCGCTGTATTTCATCAATGATGCCGCCTTTCGGCATCTCTCCTAAAAACCCTCTGGGGTCTATTTCAGCAGCGGTCCGGTTGTCCGGATCCTCAAGTGAGACATACCGTTTATTGTGAAAAGTCATTTGGGCCAGGGTTGTTTTACCCGATTGACGTGGCCCGACAATAGTCACCACCGGGTACTCCTTGGCGGCGTCAAACAATTCTGAGGTGAGTTCTCTTTTAATCATGTTCAATACTAGGATTTTTTTGTGCAAATGTCAAGTTGTATTTGAAATTCGCACAACTTTTTTTTTGTTGTTGTCTACTCCATTCAGTGGAATTACTGCACTGATGACGGCATTAACGCCCCCAGCGGCGTCTAGTTCGCTGGCGATGTGGTCAAAACGCAGAAGTGAGAAGGATGAAGTTGGAAGAGCAATGATGTTCTTTGTCCGGGTATATCACCCAAATATGTTCCAAGTTCAAAATTTTGCCACAGATTATCACAGATACCTACGGATATAAAATTTAAAATAAAAAAGAACAAGAGCATTGCCCACGAAATACACGGAGATACACGAAGCTACCCTGCCCGGCCTGAAGAGCAGGAGCATTGCCTACGGAAAAAAACTAAAAAAGAGCACTCGCACCAGATCACGAAGACCACGGAGCCGCCCAGCCCGCCCCGAAAGATATTGATGAATGCTGGTGGAACCTTGATGAGACTGCTGCTGTTGCCTGCACAAATGCCTCGACAGCGTTAAGCCCGTATATGTCATTGCGAGGCGTTCTGTGCCGCGGCAATCTCCTTGCGCTATCTCTCGTGTGACCTACAGTTCCCGCTGTTGTTTGATGAGACTGCTGCGATGCGTCTCCAAGGTGAAAAAACGTTGGTGCTTCCTGATATTTTATGGATCAATAATTCAATTGCGCACAGGACATTCGGTCTCGCAATCGTAATCGTTTGTTAAAGTGTAGAGGCGGTCTTCCGGGATAAACACAGGTTGACCGCCTTTTTTTGTATCTTCCGTTGACAACGCCATCAAATCCTCGTATCTTCCTTTGCATTAATAATTTTTTTTAATATCTCTACTTCACAAATACTCCAAGGAGGTTCCATGCGTTCTGCATCCCTGAAACACGTTTTTTCTGTGTTCCTGAAACGCGGCGTTGTTATGCTGCTTCTGTTGCTGCCGGTATTACTGGCGGCTCAATCTATTACCCAGCCGGCTGATCGTTTAGTCGCGTATAAATCTCACCTGGCCTTGAAGCAAGCATCCCCTTTTGCTAATTTAGATTGGCAGTTTGTAGGGCCCACAAATATATCCGGACGTGTTACAGATGTGGCTGTTGTTGCGCCCAAAGGAAGTAATTATACTATTTATGTGGCCACTGCCTCGGGCGGCATTTGGAAGACTGTGAATGAAGGTACTACTTGGGAGTCCATTTTTGACGAATCTCCAACGCAGTCAATCGGTGATATTGAGATTGATCCTTCTGATAGTAATGTTATCTGGGCCGGCACAGGCGAGAATAATATCTTCCGCAGCTCAATGGCGGGATGCGGCATCTATCGCTCCACTGACGCCGGCAAGACCTGGCAGTACATGGGCCTGGGTGCCACACATACTATTTCACGTATCATTATTCATCCCACAAATTCAGATATAATCTATGTTGCCGCTTCCGGTCATGAGTGGACAGATAATCCCGAGCGCGGTATTTACAAAACTCTTGATGGTGGCAAGACCTGGTCTAAAGTGCTTTATGTTAATGAACGCACCGGCGGTCAGGACCTTGTTATGGATCCATCGAATCCTGATATTCTCTATGCTTCTACGTGGCAGCGAATCCGTGAACGCTGGAATGACCCGCGGACCAAGGCGCATTATACAGGCAGCGGCATTCATAAAACCATTGATGGCGGCCGCACCTGGACTCAGATCAATAATGGTTTGCCTGCACCCAATCATTGCGGACGTATCGGTATTGATCTCTGTGCAGCAGTGCCAAATGTAGTCTATGCTTTCGTTGACAATTATGAAATTGCCCGTGAAGCGGAAGAGGGTGCTACAGACGCATATGGCCGTCCGGCAGGCGGAGTGATAAAGGGGGCTACGGTCTATCGTTCAGATGACAGTGGTGCAACCTGGCGTCGTACCTCGGAAGAGAACCGCTACATGGAGGGGCTTGGCGGAACATATGGCTGGGTCTTTGGTCAGATGCGAGTAGATCCTGTCAATCCGGATAAAATTTTTGTTATGGGCCTGTTTTTCAATGTTTCGGAAGATGGTGGAAAAACATTCGTCCGTAAAGGTGACATGCATATGGATCACCATGCTTTGTGGATTGATCCCGAGAATACTGATTATATGGTCAATGGCAATGACGGCGGTGTGGTGATCTCTTATGACGGCGGCGAGAACTGGCGCCACTTCACACACAATCTTCCGGCGGTTCAGTTTTATAATGTAGCCGTTGATATGGATACGCCTTTCAAGATATACGGATCCATTCAGGATCATTTCAGTTATGCCGGGCCTGTAGATCTATCTGGCGGGCGTCACAACATTCCAGCGGTTGAGTTTGAAAATGTACCGGGTGGAGAGGGCAGTCGTCATGCAATCGACCCCACGGATTCTGATATTATCTACTCTGAAGGTTTCTACGGATCTATAACCCGTTCAGATATGGGTACAGGCGACCGTCTCTCAATCCTGCCCAAGATGCCCGAAGGATCGCCGAAACTACGTGGCCAATGGGTGGCACCTTTTATTATTTCGCCGCATAATCCACGTATTATATATCACGGCATGCAGCATGTTTTTCGCTCCTTTGACAGGGGAGATACATGGGAGAAGATCAGTGCTGATCTGACGTATAATGATCCTGAAAAATTGGGTGATATTTCATATCAGACACTGTTTGCGCTTTCTGAATCTCCCTTAAAGTTCGGATTGATTTATGCAGGTACTGACGACGGCCGTGCATGGGTGACACGCAACGGCGGCGTTAAGTGGAAGGAGATCACCAAGGGTTTGGCCAAACATCGCTGGATTTCTTGCATGGAGGCCTCGCGGACAGAAGAAGGTACAGTGTATCTGACCCAGAACGGCAAACGTAATGATGATTTTGCACCATATATTTGGAAGTCGACAAATTTTGGTAAAACCTGGACATCTATAGTAAACAACATTACGCTGGGCCCGGTAAATGTTCTCCGTCAGGATCCTAAAAATGCGGATATTCTATATGTAGGAACTGACTTGGGCGTTTATGTTTCACTCAACGGTGGCAAGCATTGGGAAGCACTGAACGGCGCACTACCCACTACGTTTGTGCACGATCTTGTCGTGCATCCCCGTGAAGACATTCTGGTGGCTGCCACACACGGCCGCGGCATGTGGGCTCTTGATGCCAGACCAGTGCAGGCTCTGACGGCTGAAGTGTTGGATAAGGCAGTTCATGTTTATTCGGTCGATGATGTTCAAATTCCCAAACGCCGCTGGATGCGCCAGCAGCCGGCCCGCATTACATTTTTCATGAAAGATGCCGGCAAAGCTGATGTCACTATCACTGATGCGGATGGAGAGGTGCTGAAGTCGTTCGAAACAGAGGGTAAAGGCTATCAGGTGGTGGAGTGGGACTTGGCCATTGGCGACATTGTTGAAGGCGAGCGGCCCAAACGTGCCAAAGCCGGAGAGTACAAGGTCATCGTGAAGGCTGGCGGTGTGGAAGAGTCGGTGACGTTTAAGATTGTAAAATAAGTACTCTCCACGGAGTAACACGGAACAACACGGAAATTAGTATTATTGTTTTATTTTTTTGCTCTGTGAATCTCCGTGACATTCCGTGGAGAAAATAAGGGAAAGAGAAAAGCTTTCCACGAAGATACTTTATGAGGATTGCATGAAGATCCCCCCTTTCAGGCTTGAGCGGTATTTTGATCAATATGAGTTCAAAGTTCGCCATTTGCTCTCGTCTTCGGATTGTCAGTCCATGAGCATCAATGCGTTGCTGGCAATGGAGCCGGGTGCGTCTGAGGCTTTTGGTAATACATGGCTGGGTTATACTGAAGCACCAGGGCATCCTGCGTTGCGGGAGGCCATCGCAAATCTCTATTCGGATGTATCACCGGAAGATGTTTTGGTGCATGCCGGCGCTGAGGAGGCCATTTTTAACGCCATGCATGTACTTATCAGTCCAGGGGATCACATCATCGTCCAATCCCCCTGCTATCAGTCCCTGGCAGAGGTGGCCCGTTCTGCCGGTGCTGAGGTAACGGCCTGGAGCGGTGATCAGGAAAGGGGTTGGTCCTTCGACCTGGGTAATTTGAAACAGTTGCTCCGTCCGGAGACCAAGCTGGTTGTTATCAATAATCCCCACAATCCCACCGGTGCGTTAATGTCGAAATCGGACTTTGCAGAACTGGTGGCCTTGTCGCAACAGCATGGTTTTCTCCTCTTCTCTGATGAAGTTTACCGCAGTCTGGAGTCGTCGTCGGAACTGAAACTCCCATCGTTATGTGAAGTAGATGAGAGTGGCCTGGCTCTGGGCGTAATGTCCAAGACCTACGGACTGGCTGGGCTTCGTATTGGCTGGATTGTTACGAAGAATCGCAGTGTCTACTCGGCCTTAACGGCCATGAAGGATTACACGTCTATTTGTAACAGTGCGCCCAGTGAGTTTCTGGCTACTGTGGCGCTCAAGCATGCCGATACTTTGGCCGATATCAATCGTAAAATTATCCACAACAATCTGGAATTGCTGGATGATTTTTTCTGCCGCAATGAGGATCTATTCCAGTGGCGGCGGCCACAGGCCGGGCCTATCGCTTTCCCAAAATATCTACGAGGAGCGGCAGACGGATTTTGTCGGAAACTGGTGGATGAAGCGGGTGTGATGTTATTGCCGGGTTCATTATACGGCGCGGATTTTGCGTCATATTTTCGGGTGGGTTTCGGTCGGACGAGCATGCCTGAAGCGCTGTTGGCGTTTGAGAAATTTCTTCGATAGTCTATTGTGTTGGTATTTGTTGTTGGATTGATGTATCTAGTAGGATGGAGTGTGTAATGAGAATCTGCAGGATAATAATAAATGTGTTGATTCTTTTTGTCTGTTCAAACATATCTGCACAAATTACCGGAAATATTGGCAGATCCCGTCTTGCTGATCTTGAAAGTTCAGATGAATTTTTGGCTCTGTCGGACAGTGCCAGGATTATATTTCTTAAAGAGGCATGTTGGGAGAATCGTGACTATGATTTAGAGAATGCTTACAGTTACGGTCTGCATGCCTTGAAGCTGGCCAGGAGTTTTGGGTATCATGATCACATTGCTGAATTATATAACTTTCTTGGAGTTGTCCAGAGAAATGCAGGTAATTATACGCCTGCCCTCGACCATTTCCTCGATGCATTGAAATGCTCTGAAAATTATGAAATACTCCGCCAAACAGGCTATTCCTTAAACAATATTGGGAATATTTACCATCTTCAGGGTAAATATGAAGAAGCTGCCAGTTATATAAAACGTGCCTTAGAGATCGTTACACAGTTGAACGACAAGGCAGGCATGGCATACTGCAATTATCAACTGTCCAAAAGTCTGGAAGGGCTGAATAAAATTGACAGTGCCCTGGTGTGTAATTTTACTGCCTTAAACCTGCGTACTCAAATTAAGGGTGCGCCCCGCATTACCGTCTCGCTTAGAAACATAGCAAGAATATATCACAATCAACTGGATTTTCCTAATACAAGAAAGTATCTATTTCAGAGTCTTGATTATGCAAAATTGGCTACTGATAAATCTGAGCTGGCCACAACTGTATTGTTGATTGGGCAATACTTTTGCGCTGTTGACAGTTTGGAATATGCCAAAGATTATTTTCTTTCTACAATGCTGATTGGCAGCGGCAGCATATTTTGGGACAGGAAGAGAGATGCTGCAAATGGATTGAGTGTATTATTTTCAGAAAAAAAGGATGATAGAGAAGCTCTACAATATCACCGGCTTTATAAAATTTACGGCGACAGCCTTGCGCAGCAGGCGACTTTACTTAAATTAAACGGCCTCTCCCTTCAGTATAAGTATGATGAGGAAAAAAAAGAACTGTTGCAAATGCAGGATAGGCAGGTCAGAAGGACAAAGTGGATACTTGTATTTTTGGTTTCAGGATTACTTATCATATCGGCCTTTGCCATTATCCTTTATAAACAGAATCATATCAAAAGAAGAACAAATATTGAGTTGGCAAATAAGAATGCACTCATCCAGTCTCAAAAGGATGAGCTGGAACATTATTCTAAAGAATTAAATGAATCAAACCGAACCAAAGATAAGTTTTTTTCAATTATTGCTCATGATCTCAGAAGCCCCTTTAACTCTATCCTTTATTTCTCTGAAATACTATTGAAGAAAATTGAACAGAGAGAGTATGCTGATATTGAAGAGTACTGTAGAACTATTTTGAATTCATCGAGACACAGCTACAATCTATTGGTTAATCTGCTGGAGTGGTCACGCTCACAAACAGGTAAAATGGAATTTATCCCTGAAATTTTTGAATTAAATTATTTGATTGAAGAAGTGACAGATCTGATATCTCATGCATTTATTGAGAAAAATATTAACCTGCAGATGCAGTTGCAGCCTGGTTTAAAGATCAACGCCGATCATAATATGATGAGTACAATATTGAGAAATCTTTTATCTAATGCCTTTAAGTTTTCAAATGCCGGGACTACTGTAATCATTACTGCCACAAGTAATTCAAAAGGTGTTGAAGTATCTGTAAAAGATACAGGCCTTGGAATAAGCCGGGATAATATAGATAAACTTTTCAAAGTTGGTCAAGATTTTACTATGACGGGTACCAATAATGAAGAAGGAACCGGACTGGGTTTGATTTTATGTAGTGAGTTTATTGAACGCCACAATGGTAAAATATGGGTCACAAGCGAATTTGGAAAAGGTACATCATTCTTTTTTACGATTCCCTGTTAGTTTTTTTTGGGTAGGGGAAAATTAAAGGATCAGCAACGAACAAGACGAACAAAACGAACAAGACAAACAAAAAAGTAATTGTAATTTAAATTAGAGAATTACATGCAATTGAACTTTTTAAAAAGAAAATATATCGAGATCAGGAGTCCTGCCCCTGCCTTTTTATCTATTCTGTTTTTTAAACCAGCCTTTATTCCGTTTATATAGATCCTTGAATGCTTTGAAGCGTTCATTATAAAAGTGATGATGTTCAGCATTGGGTGTAAATACTTTATCAATCTCAATATGTTTGGCAATATCTTCAAAAGAGTCCAGATACCCCAGGGTAAGGCTGGCTAAAAGGGCTATACCCCTTGCATTGGCCTGCTGTGGAGAATTTACACGGCGGATTGTGTGGCCGGTGATATCTGCAAAGATTTGACACCATATATCGCTTCTGCCGCCTCCGCCGATGATGTTTATTGAGCGGCGTTTATCATATAAATTTTCCAGAGTCTCCAGAGCCCAGCGCATATTCAGGGCAATACCCTCAAAGACGGCACGGACAATGTGTTCACGGGAGTGATGCAGGGAGAGGTTGTGGAGGCCGGCGCGTACATGTTCATCATCAAGAGGGCAGCGCTCGCCATACATCCAGGGTGTAAAGACAAGCCCCTTGGCACCAGGTTCTACTGTTTCAGCCAGATCATCAAAAATTTCATAAATTTCCGATGCATGGAATTCCTCTAATAGAAGGCCTTTATGGTAGAGCACATGATCCTTGAGCCATTCCAGGCATATGCCGCAAGTCTCCTGGTGTGCCATGGCCAGATAGTATTTATCCGGCCATGCACTTCCAATGCATCCGGTGTAATGAGGGAGATCTATTTTTCGTTTTGTAACATGAGCTGCGGCCCAGCCGGATGTACCTACGCAGATATGGATATCTCCATCATTGTGTGCTCCTGAGCCCAAAGCTGCTGCGGCCAGATCTCCTGATCCATTCAACACAGGCGTACCCGGCAGGAGTCCAGTGGCTTCAGCTGCTTTGGGTGTCAACTTGCCTGCAATGCTGTTGGATGGTCGAATTTCAGAAAGTTGGTCAGGGCGAATGCCAGCCAGCTCGCAAAGTCCCGGATGCCAGGTGTGTCGTTTCTTTCTGGTATCCATCATCCACCATATGTGGGCCAGATCTGTGGATGTAACAGTTTTACCAGTCAGCTTGTAGGTGATATAATCTTTTGCATCCAGGAATTTCCAGGTTTTACTGAATACATCAGGCTCATTTTCCCGCAGCCAGAGCAGTTTGCCAATCTGGTCTTTTCCCGTGTGTCCGGGTGCTCCCCCGGTAATTGCAATAAACTTTATGGCACGAGGTATATTATATCCTAACAGGCGAGGTGGCGTCCACAATTTTTCCCGTATTATATCAGCACTGCGACCGTCCAGCCAGGAGATGGCTGGACGTAGTGGTTTGCCTTCAGTGTCCACTGCTACAATACATTGTGTCATAGAACTGAATGTGATACCGGCAACCTGTTGAGGTTGTATTCCGGCTTTATCTAAAAGATCTTTTGTGTTTGCACAGATTGCTTCCCACCAATCATCAGGATTCTGTTCTGCCCACGTGGGTTGGGGATGGTGTATGGGGTAATGCCGTTTTACTTCGGCCAGGATCTGACCTTTGACAGTTAAAGCAATGGCTTTATCACCGCTGGTGCCCATATCATGAGCAATAATAATATTATCCAAGTCTACCTCGATATGTAGAAACGCATTGTCTGTTAGTTTTAAGTTTTACTATTAGCAGTATTTTTATCTTTTAAATGTAGCAATCTCCATACGATTACAGCAGCAATCACAGCAATTAATCCAAAAATAAGAGCGGCCATCTGCGCAGCCTGCATTTCGTTTTCACCAATACTTACTCCTATAAAGGCAAGGACAAAGCCTGTAAATGCTATCCAGAGTGTTACAAGGCCCCACTTCCACCATGTGAGTTTGACGCCTCTGTCTTCCATCCAGTATTTGAATCCTGTCGCAGCCAGACAGCATAGAATGCCTTCGATAAACCAGAAAGTTCCACTATTAAAAAAACTCATGACTGCTCCTTTTTCAACTTGATAAAATCTCTTGTACGCAACCACCATGGCGGTTTACGGTAGGAGGCATTTTTGCCGCCAAGTGAAGGGATATAGTAGTCTTTAACATCGGGTGCCGGATAAAAACGCTTCTGCATTTCGGTTAATGTAGAGTGCGTAATGCCGGTTGGATCATTTGCAGTAACCTGGAGAGCTGTTTTGTGAAGCCAGTTGGATTTTCTGCTGTAAGGGCAGACTGCGACACATAATCTACAGCCGATATTTCCTAAATTGGAATACCAGAAATTGTGGCATTTGGAGACATTTAAGGCATACCGTTTGTATCCTTTGATATTTTCCTTATCACCCATTGTGATAGCTCCGGAGGGGCATTGTTCAGCGCAAATTTTGCAGGTTTTACAGAAATCCTGTACGCCAAAATCAATTGGTTTATCTACAGCCATGGGTATGTTTGTTGTGATTATTGCCGGACGGAAATTTGATCCTAGCTCCGGTGTAATCACCACGGAATGCCGACCTTGTTCACCGATTCCAGCATCAATTAATATAGGGGGAACTACAAGGTCATAATCTGTTCCGGGTGTGTGTGCACGGGCGGCATAACCAAGCTCCTTGATAAATGCCGCCATTCTGTACGCTACAATCCTGCTCTTTGCATAGGAATCGTGAGAGGTTCCGTAGTTGGGATTTGCGTAAAAGGCATCCCACTCCATGGGTGTTCCAACTACTATTGCATATTCCCAGTGGCTGGGAACATCAAGGGGGGCTTCAGTATCAAAACCTCTGCCACGCATTGGATGTTTGTAGACCCACTCAGGATTTAATTTACAGATACCCACCAGTGTAGATCCAAATTCATGTCCCATCTTTTTGATGAGTTTTGCTGTCATTTCAGGGCTTTCCAGTTCCAATGGCTGCTTGCGGCCATACTTGGGATGCGGAAAATCCGTTTCTTCCGGTGGCTTATTATAACCTCTTGGCCATACTGCTCCCATGGCGTTTGACCATGCCTCTGCCAGAATAAATTCATCACCGTATTTTTTTTTGTCCTGACGCATCTTTGGAAAGATCTCTTTACGGAGATGTAGATCCAGTTCAAGATCTTCAGGATGATCCTGGTAGTATTTTTTTAATATGGGATCAAGACTGTCCAGACCTTTTTCATCGTCCCACTGTTGTCCAAAGCGAGGCATTCTTGCAAAGATGACCTCTGTTCTGGCATCGATGCGGCTTGTTTCGCCCACTTTTTTATATGTCGGGGTATCAACTTCATATTTACTTCGGTTAAAGTTTTGAGTCATGCCCTGGAGTGATTCAGTGCCGGAATAAGTCATTGGGTCTTTGCCCGATCTTATACCGAACAGGCCTATGCCTGTCCCGCCCAGAACGGCCGAGGCAGCACCAGTAGCTTTTAAAAATTGTCGTCGATGGAAATTAAATGTTTTCTTTTTCATGTACTCTCCTGGAATTTAGGGATAAAGAAAGGGGCATTGAACATATGATTTCAATTTTGTAAGGAAGCAATGCAAGTTGGTGAGAAGTGTAATTAAAAGCTGTGATACACGCCTCTGTCGTGGCGATATTTTTATCATCACCAATATTTATTATGGGATATTGTGATTTATAAGGCAGCATGGAAAAATCCTCCGAAAAAGTTAATATACAACATCCGGAGGATTTGTTCAAAATAAAAAATATTTTCAGCAGATGCTATTGTGAGCGTTGTGTTTCCATATTTTTAACAAACCATGACCAGATTGATCTATGGAATTGATAGCTTGGGGGATTATTTTCAAGTTTGGATCTCATAGAATACATTGCTTCACCGGGTACTGTCCTAGTCTTAAAGTCCGGATCATAGAGCTTAGAAAGTTCCGGATGGAATTGCACTCCAAGCACATTTTTGAATTTGACATGATCGATGGCCTCGGGTACTTTGCCATCCAAAGAGGTAGCAATAATACGAATCCCCCTACCTAATCTGTTGACCATTTGGTGGTGTGAGCTAATAATCAAGGGCTGATCCTTTTTGGAGAAACCCATTACTTTAACAAATTTACCATTGGCATTCAACTTGATATGGTGCATAGTATAGCCTGTCAATCCCTGTCGCGGGTGCAGTTTGGACCAGGGATTTCTATGCCAACGTTCCGGGCCCAAGGCAATTACATCTTCATAGCTGGTTTTTTTGTATTTCTGGAACCAGATATCCTGCGTCAATGTTCCACCGGTCCCTACATTTATTGTCTGCTCTCCAAGGCAGATGCCTAAAACAGGGAAATCCGGCCTTTTTTCCAATAGGGGCTTGTGATCTGTATTTTGTGAGCCGCCCAGAAGGTTGAAAATGAAACTTGCCTCAAACAAATGTCTTACCGGTGTATAGATGCCGGTTAAGAGTTGTGTTTTATCACCATAGATAGCCGGTGGAATGTCTGCACCACCAAATAAAATTAATCCATGCAGTTTATTGAAAATCATGCTGAACTCAATGGTACAGGCATTATTTTTCCAAAGATCTTCTAATGGTAAAGCCCCCTGAAGTTCATGATATGCTATCCAAGCCAAACCTTCTGATTCAGCCCAGAGCTGTGCCCCGGCATAGTCAGCACTCTCATCTTTATGGTACAATCCTACAATCTGCAATCCTTCTGCGGGAAGAAAACCTTCATTCTTAAGGGCAATTATTGAATTTAATGCAGACTGTGTAGGATGACATATACCCAGTAGAATTGTTGTTCCATCGTGAGAATAATTATCTAAAAAGCGTGGAGTTTGAGCAAGACATGCCTGGACAACAAGTAGTATACTCAATATCCGGTAAATAAATTTTCTCATATAGTATGTCCTGTTAAATTACGTTGTTGAATAGCTGGAAAAATAAAAAGGCCGGGCAACTGCCCGGCCTTTACAAATGTTTTTATCTAGTTTTGATTCGATTCATGAATGGTTTTAGCCATAATCAGATCTTGAACCAGTAGTCCTGTAAGGTCAACAATAGTGACCTGTTCGTCGGACTGGCGGCATTTTTTGGCATTTCCAATAATTTTACCCAATTCCTGAACAGTATTTTGTTTTAGTAGTCCTGTTTGGACAGCATGGTAAATTTCACCACGTTTTTTACTGTTTTCAAGGCTGTCAACAACAACAATATCTGCATTTTTAAGTACTAATGGTGCCAGTTCGATTTTTTGTGGAGTAGTAGCGCCAATTGCAGTAATATGCGTGCCTGGTTGTATCATGTCGGCAGTCAAAACAGGCATTTGTGAAGCTGTTGCTGTTATAATAAGATTACACTGTTCAGCAACTTTTTTCTCATTATCTGTTGTTTCAACCTGAAAACCTTTAGCGGACATATCTGCCGCATATTTCTGTAAATTTGCACTCGTCCGACCAAATGCAAGAACTTCACGGCATTCGGTAACTTGCATTAAATATTCTAACTGCATGCGGGCCTGCATGCCTGTACCAAATATGCCGATTTTTTTAACTATTTTAGGGGCGAAGTATTTTGCAGCCAGGGCACCGGCTGCTGCGGTTCTTGTTGCACTCAAATAGCCATTATCCATAAATGAGGCAACAATTTCGCCGGTATCCTTGTTGTATAGTGTGATGTTACCATTGAAAATCGGTTTGTCTATTTTAGCATTATTTTGGAATTCAGAATTGATTTTGACAATATAATATGGAGCTTTTTTAAGATGTCCACAGGTTATTTGAACATTGCCGGACGGTATTTTAAAATCAAGCTTACCCATAGGAGTGATCACCATCTGGCCTGAAGAGCTGGCAATAAAGGCTTCTTCCATGGCACTGATTACATCGATTTTTTTTAGCGCGGTTTCAATTGAACCGCGTGTGTAGGTTTTAGCCATTGAATTTCTCCCCATTAAAGAATGTACAATGCATTGTGTTATTTAATTGAGGCGTTGTTGGATTTCGGGTAATCCTTCAACGCCGGGAATATATTGCTTGTCCTGGCTTCTGATGGAGCCAAAGTTAGATTAAAAATTGCATCTGTTCGTTTTTAAATTACATATATGTGTAATTTAAAATATATATGTGGCTGTCAGTTGCCCGTATCAGAGTATTAAGAGAGTATATTCAGATGAGGTTCGATAGTTGCAAAAGACTTTTTAAACTGTTATAAGATACAATGTTAATGTACGAATGTCAAATATTTCTTTGATGTTTTTAAATTGACTTTTGAGTGAAAGAGTGTTATTTTATCTTGTTAATTAATTGAAGAATTGGAGGACGCATGCCCAAGCTGAATATACTTTGTGTTGATGATCAGCGTGAAGTTTTAGCCGCATTGAAGAAGGACTTATCTTTCTTTGAATCTGTAGCAGTATTGAATGAAGCTGAATCAGCCGATGAGGCGGAAGAGATTATTAAGGAGTTAGGTGATGCCGGTGAGCCTTTGTTTCTAATTGTCTGTGATCATGTAATGCCGGGTGAAAACGGTGTTGATTTTATGGGACGAATGCTTAATAAAGATGATTTGAAGGCAACAAAGAGAATATTATTAACAGGCCTGGCAGATCAGCAGGACACAATCAGGGCAATTAATGATGCAAAAATTGATCTGTATATGGAAAAACCCTGGGATGGTGATGAATTGCTCAAAGCAGTGAAGGGCCTGCTTGTCAAATATGTTCAAGAGAAAAAGCTTGATATGACTGAATATCAGGAGTTCATGGAATAATATATTAAAATATTATCATATGAATAGGTGTTGAACCACCTGCGCGGGGCATTTGCTCCGCGTTTTTTGTAGGAGTAGGAAGGTGTTATGCAGACCTGATTGTGGAGCTTGCTGTATTGCTCCATCTATATCTTCTTCCATTCCGGGCATGCCAGGAGGTAAGGCTGCTGGAGAACGATGTATAAATCTCAATGATAATAATGCATGCATTATTTTTGATCATCCTGACCGTCCCCGGGTTTGCAATAGTCTGCGACCATCAATAGAGATGTGTGGTAGTTCTGCTGAAATGGCAATGTCTTATTTGACACAACTGGAATGGCTGACAAGTACCGGATGAGCTTCCATGTGGAGCTGTGTTTTTAAGTCTTTTGGTTTGAACAATAATTATATATATTCAGGAATGATGGAATACTGGTTTTATCCGGAGGCACTATGAAAAGAATAGCGTTCCTTGTATTCTGTTTACTGGAAATTTGTTGCTCCTCCACTCATTTATTAAAAATAAATGAAGATGCTATTGTATTGGATGCAAGACGGGGGCCAATCTCCATCCGCTTTAAAAATGGAGATACAATATCCGTACACAAGGCTATACTGCAATATGGAGCTCTGCAATATCAACTTGCTGATGACAGTCTGGAAGTAATTGTTCCCGGAAGTCAAATTTATCATGTACGTCAGGATGATCGTGTACGCGGGGCCAGGGAGGGTGGACGATTCTTTGGTATTTTGGGCCTTGCAACAGGGGCATATTTGGGCTATGCAATAAGTGGCATAAGGTTTGAAGGTTATACAGAGCCGGCAACTACATATGAACGTTTTAGGGCATCTATAAAATGTAGTCTGTTATTTGGATTTGTAGGGGGTGCTGTATTAGGTTTTCCCGGCGGGGCTTTAATCGGACATTGTAATACTTACTATCTGAGTGATGATTTTTTTTGGAAGAGTGATTAAGACAGCGCAGGGAGTACGTATATTGCGACAATACCACCCAAAATTGAAAGCAAACCCCATAAATACCACCAATAAAGTAAAATTGTCTGTGTTTTTGACGGGAAAATGCCGTATCTTGTCGCCGTAAGGTCATCGGTAAACTCTTTTTATAGTTTGTGGTGAGCTATATGAGTAGGCGATGGCCTTTATTTTTTTGTCAAACAGGCAAATTGCAATGTATAATTTTTACAACACGGAGTTTTTATATTGATGTTATTTTCACAGCTCGGCCTATCGGCCGAATTGTTGCGCGCCATTGAAGAGAAAGGTTACACAGAGGCCACACCGATACAGCAACAGGCGATTCCGCTTGTTCTTGAAGGCCGCGATGTCCTTGGCGGCGCACAGACAGGTACCGGCAAGACAGCTGGTTTTACATTGCCGCTTCTGCATCGTATGCAGATGGCCGGAGCCACAGGCAGACGCCCGGTGGTCCGCGCCTTAATCCTTGTGCCCACACGTGAACTTGCGGCCCAGGTTGATGAAAGCATACGCAGCTACGGTCGTTTTCTACCATTCAAGTCCACAGTCATTTTTGGCGGTGTGAGTATCAATCCACAGATTTCCATTTTAAAGAAGGGTGTGGATATTGTTGTGGCCACTCCCGGTCGCCTGCTTGATCACATGCAGCGTGGCACCATCAACCTCGATAGAGTCGAGACGCTGGTCCTCGACGAGGCTGATCGCATGCTCGATATGGGCTTTATTCACGACATTCGTAAGATACTGAGGGCTTTGCCGTCCAAACGGCAGAACCTGCTGTTTTCAGCCACAATCTCCAAGGAGATTACAAGGCTGTCCGATGGTCTGTTGAAGTCGCCGACGGAGATCCAGGTGGCACGCCGCAACACAGCCGCCGAACAGGTGACGCAGGTTGTTCACAAGGTGGACCGCACCCGTAAGCGCGCGCTGCTGTCGCATTTGATCCGTACTGGCAACTGGCGTCAGGTGCTGGTCTTCACCCGCACCAAGCACGGTGCTAACCGTCTCTGCAAGCAGTTAGGGCGTGACGGGCTGGTGGCGACCGCCATTCACGGGAATAAGTCGCAGGGGGCACGCACGCGTGCACTGGCGGAGTTCAAGAATGGCGAGGTGCGCGTGCTGGTGGCTACAGATATTGCCGCCCGCGGACTGGACATCAATCAACTGCCCCACGTGGTCAATTTTGAGCTGCCCAATGTGCCGGAAGATTATGTGCATCGTATCGGCCGTACCGGCCGTGCCGGTCAGGACGGCCATGCCGTGTCGCTGGTCTGCATTGATGAGAATAAGTTGCTGGCGGATATTGAAAAAATGTTGAAGAGTGATATCAAGAAAGTCATCATTCCCGGATATGAACCGGATCCGAGCATAATGCCTGAACCGGTGACCAAGAACCGCGGCTCCCGGCCGGTACGAACCGTGTCTCACGGCCGCAACAGTGCACCGGCTGCGTTTCGCAGCAGTACGTCCGCTGCGTCCAGGCGTAACAGCAGCAAAGTGGGCCGGAGACGGCGCGCGGGCTGACAGGCTGCCATCATCACATCGTCCCTGATTTGAATCACGTTCTGGCAGGGCGAATAGCCTTATAAGCAAATTATCGAATATATTAAAAAGGCCACCTTCAAGGGTGGCCTTTTTGGTTGCCCTGTAACTAAAGACATTCAAGCAGAAGGTAAAGAAGATAACTCGCAAGACATGAGGTCGCAACCTGACGATAGTTATAAAGACCCTTAATTCTGTGTTGCGAGGATTTGTCAATTTTTTTCGTGTGGCAAACTGCAAAAAGATGTTGAGCAAGTTAATGTGCTGGAAGAAGACGACGACTTCGTGCCGTTCAGTTTTCGATCGGAGAACCACTGGCAGAGCCAGTGGTTTGAAGATCAATCAGCTCCCGCAATTGTCTGGAAGATCGGCGTGCCACAGGTATCCCCTCATCAATATCACTTAATCTTAACAAATACCCCCGGGAGTTACCGTTGATTTTTTTTATCTTATCCGTATTGATCAAATAGCCGCGGTGGCAGCTAAATAATTCAGGTAATTCAGGTAACATCTTTTCTATTTTTTTTAGTGAACTCCTGAGGATGTCTTTATGATATTTATCGCCCTCTTCCCACCAAACTTCAACATAATTATCAATAGATTTTATAAAAAGGAGATCATTCTTCCTGATTTTTAAATGCTCTTTTCCTGTTTCAGATTGCAGCAAAATTAGCGGGTTTTGAGACCCATCGTGCAATTTGTCTTCTGACCTTATTAGTGAATTCAAACTTTCAGCTGATTTAAGATATTTTTTTAATAAGCGATTTTGATTTAGAATTACAGTTACGGTAACCGGGATAATACCAACTGAAAGTGCGCCTGCCAGGGAACGAATAATGTCACCAAAACTAAAATTCAGATACCCTCCCCAATACCCAAAAATTAAATTGAACAATCCTATGGTGCTGATTGTGAGAAGGACAACAATAATTTCATTTCTAACTTTCCAGATTTTTTCATTAAACAACCTGGGGAAGAGGATAGGAATTACATACCTGGTTAAAGTTATTGTAATAAAAGTAATTATTCCAAAACCGGCAAATATCAATTGAATATCAGGAGAAGGAATTTCGCTTAATTCTACGGGTTTAAACTGCCAGCTGAAAAGAAAGACAAATAAACCGAATCCCAGACTTTTTTGAAAAACAGGTTTGAATTCTTTTTCCAGCGGATAAGGTTGATTTAATTTATTGAGTAATTGATTCACAATACTGTTCCGTGACTTTTAAGCCTGGATATGTTGATTGGGCCCGGCAATGAAATATGTCATCTTATTCTTTTGTTTTGCAAGCTAGTCGACAAAATAATATAGCTTCCACAAAATTGCAAGATATTACAGGAATCTGAGAAGAATGAGTAGACCGTTTGATTAATTCCCTATTTTTAAAATGCTTTAGCATAGCCTCAGACCTCCTATGACAGATCGATCCTCGGCAACATTATTGTGGTTATCGGCTTTATTTCCAAAGTTGAATTTGTGATAGTTTATAAAACTGCGCCTGTCCCGTTTATCCCATACATGACCCGCTCATCCCTTCTTTAGATCATTCTTTATGCATTTGCGTAAAATTCAGTTAGTTCCCCGGCGAAGCGTCGATTCGATGGGGCCTGCTGGATCAATTAATTCCAGTGTGATTGAAATGGCGCAGTGGGTCCGTCTGCAATTGGGTAACGGAGCTATCGACAGAAAGCAGCTAATAAAACTTGAATCGATGAAGGAGATGCACTCCCCTCAGCAAATAATCTCCTCATTCAAACAATGGACTTCTGATCCACGGGTTTCACTATCAAAGAGTGGATAGAAAATAATCAAAAAAAGGTAACCGATTATGAAAAAGAAATGTAATGCTCCGATATTTATGACCTGCCTGTTTGTGCTTTTAACTTTACCCGCAGGGGCACAGGAGTCGATAAATTCTCTTGAAGAGATCACTCTTGGTGGCGTAAAACAGTGGATTCTCGTCCGTGGAGAAAAAGCATCCAATCCCATTCTGCTTTTCCTTCACGGCGGGCCGGGATTCCCCCAAATGCCCTTTACTCACGTTGAGTCAAATGATTTGGAGAAACATTTCCTCGTTGTCAACTGGGACCAGCGGGGTGCAGGCAAGTCATTCAATCCGGATATTCCTCCTGAAAGTATGAACATCGAACAGTTTATGTCAGATACACACGAGTTGATTGAGTTGCTGCGCACTCGTTATAGAAAAGATAAAATATTTCTCATAGGACATTCATGGGGCACTGTCCTCGGTTTAAAGACGGCCTATCGTTTTCCTGAACTACTGCATGCCTATATAGGAATGGGTCAGGTGATCAATATGAAAGAAGGGGAGATGTTATCCTACCGATATACCGTTGAGAAGGCAAGAGAAATGGAGGATGTACAAGCAGTCGGCCAGCTGGAAAAAATCGGACCACCTCCATACACGGATTATCCCAGTCTAAGTACGCAGAGAATGTTGCTGGCAAAATTCGGAGGCTCCTTTAGGAAAATAAACTATATGACTCTGGGGATGTATTGGAGCCGTTCTCCTCATTATACATCGGATGAAAAAAACAGTATCCTGAATGCTATGATCAAGACTCAGAACATAATGTGGCCTCAATTGCAAGATGTTGATTTCTTAAAGGAGATCACCGAGCTTAAAGTGCCGGTATATTTTTTTACAGGACGATTCGATTATCAAACTCCCTGGAAATTGGTGGAACGATTTTATGAAGGTTTAAAAGCGCCCTACAAAGAGATTGTCTGGTTTGAGGAGTCCGGTCATGTCCTCAATTTGGAAGAGCCTGAGTTTTATCAGAAAATGCTGATTACAAAAGTTTTAAAGTGGAATAACTGACAATTGGATTTAAGCTGTCACTATAAATCATGACACTGGGTGTTGGGCGTAACACCCGGTGTCAACTACTCTACTCTCTCGCAAATGTAATCCACCCAATCAAACCCCGTGTAATCATGCCAAAGCTGACAAAACCGTGAAACCAGTTGTACTCCTTGAATAAAATATATATGACAGCCATTACAGCACCCATGACTGAGACTTCCAGAGCCGTGGCCTTGTAGAGTAGTCCTGTTTCTCTTTCATCAGGTATGTCATGGGTGATGAACATACCTATAAAAAATATGATCGTGCCCAGCAATCCAATGTCACCCCATAACATTGTTGTTGCAAATGTGGCCAGGCCACTGATCAGCTCCATCCCAAAAAATAAAATCTTATTCCCTTTGATTTTCATGATAATTTTTCCTTCTCAATTTTAAGTTGAAAAATGTTTTCTACGCTGCTATTAAAGTAGTGTGCCATCTGCAAGGCCAATTTTACAGAAGGATTGAACTTGCCTTTTTCAATGGCATGTACTGTTTGGCGTGAAACCCCCAATGCATCGGCCAGGGCTTGCTGCGTCATCTCTCCGGCATCAAAGCGATATCGTCGCAGGTTATTTTGTAGTTCCATAGTCGGGCCTCTTATTTGCTATTATTTTAGTGACGGTATGAAAATATATAAAACGCGACACAATGTCAAGTATTATTTACATAAAGTCGCGAATTGTTGTCGTTTTTTAGTATTTGTGCAAAAAGTATACAAATCATGTAACTCAGATACTGTAGTTTCCGTATTAAAGTGCAAAAGGCACACAAACTGGAGATATTGTCATGATTCTATTAACACGCGCTGAAGAGATTGTCTTGCTGGCTGTTTACAAACTGAAAGAGAACGCCTACGGTGTTACAATCCGTGAGCAGATCCATCAGGATATTTCTCGGTACTGGGCTTTTGGCGTTATTTACAAGACGCTGAAAAAAATGCGGGACAAAGGATTCGTAGATAAGATTTCCGGAGATCCTGTGGCAGAACGTGGCGGGCGGAAGAAGTATTTTTATCGAATAACTCCTGAAGGCATGAAGGCCCTGGAAGAGATTTTTAATGTGCATGCATCCCTTTGGGGTGATATGCAGCCTATTTCAATGGATTGAAAGCAGATGTTATGAAGAATTATTATAAATCACCACTAATTGCCAGACTACTTATCAAGTTGACCACATCGGATGAGGACTATGAAGAATTCCTTCTGGATCTGGAGGAGTCGTTTGTGTTGATTTCACAAACTGAACAGGGTGTTAGTGCAGCAAGGTGGTATTGGGCCCGAGTTCTGGAGTCTCTTCCGGCTCTGATGATAGATCGTTTGAAATGGAGAATGATTATGCTGAAAAATTATTTAAAAGTGGCATTGAGAAACCTTCGAAGGAATCGAGTGTACTCGCTGATAAATATCATTGGACTGACAGTAGGGCTTGCTTGTGCTCTGCTGATACTTCTGTGGGTACAGGATGAAATGAGTTATAACCGGTTTCATGAGAATGGTGATACCATATACAGAGTGGTTAACCGTCGAACAGACCGTGCATCTACGTCATCACAGGCTCCGGCGCCACTGGCTGATGTACTTTTGGATGAGATACCTGAAATTGAAGAGGCCATTCGATTCCTTTTCCGCGGTAAGGTAGATGTTCAGCATGATGGACAGTTCATGGGCAGTTGGGATGGAGCATCGGCTGATCCGGAAGTTTTTGATGTTTTTTCATTTCCATTTCTTGAAGGCGATGCGAGAACAGCTCTGGATGAACCTCAATCCGTTGTAGTCTCAGAGTCTCTGGCCAAAGCATGTTTTGGCATAGAAGCACCCATTGGCAGGCTCTTAGAGATTAAGGGTGATCTTTTAACGGTTACCGGAGTTTTAGCCGACATTCCCGGAAATTCGGATATTCAGTTTGATTTTCTGCGGCCCCATCTCTCCAATGTTGAACTGGTGAAGTATGACCGTTTCATTTGGAACTGGTTCGCCTTTCATCTCTATGTCAAGGTTGCCGATGGTGTGGATGCAGTCTCTATTGATGAGAAAATTGGTGATTTTCTCAACACGTATCGTGAGTCATCAAAGGGCAATCTTAAGGTGTTTCTGCAGCCGCTTGCGCGTATGCATCTCTGGCACCTTGATGGTGGAGGGCCTATTCAGTATGTGATCATTTTTACTGTCGTCGCGTTGTTTGTTCTGGCTCTGGCCTCAATTAATTTTATCAATCTTTCAACGGCAATGGCAGGCCGCCGGGCCAAAGAAATAGGCTTGAGAAAAGTAGTGGGCTCCAGTCGGGCAGAGATTGTAAGGCAGTTCTTCGGAGAATCGGTGGTAATAGTTGCACTGGCTGGTTTTAGTGCGCTGCTGCTATCTTTTTTAGCTTTGCCGTTTTTCAATACTCTTTCCGGAAAGGCACTTACTATTAATTTGTTGAATCTTAATGTTTCCGGACTGTTTCTGGCTCTTTTAGCAGGCACGGCGCTGCTTGCAGGTCTATATCCTGCTATTATGCTTTCAGCCCTTTCACCTGTTAAGACTTTAAAGGGTGAGAAGGGGGTGGTATCGGGGAAGACCGGTCATCGTCGCTTTGGTATGGCCGGCTTTTTAGTGGTGCTGCAGTTCACACTCTCTATAGGGCTGATGATCTCAACAACGGTTATTCATCGCCAGCTACAGTATATGATGAATTCAGACCTGGGTTTCAATGCGAGCAACCAGACATTTGTTATACTTCCTGAGTCAGTGGGGCGGCGGATGGATGCATTGATGGCACTGAAACAGGAGCTGATACAATCGCCGCACATTGCTGAAGTCTCTGGCCGGGGCCCCACAGGACGTGGTGGGACGGTGGAATGGGAGGGCATGACACAGGATGCTAATACTGTTGAATATCTGGGCAACCATGTGAAATACTATTTTGTTGATGGAGATTATTTGTCGACTCAGGGTATGAATATTCTGGAAGGGCGTTTCTTTGATGAGGGCATGGCCAGTGATTATCAGAATGCCTATGTTATTAATGAAGCGGCTGTGAAGTTGTGGGATCTGGAAGAACCCGTGGGCATGCCATTCTCACTGAATCGAAAAGCGGGCACCATCATTGGCGTCTATCAAAACATGCATCAATCCGGATTCAAGGAAGAAATGGGTGCAGAAGTGTTGTATATGGAGCCTTCTACTCCCTGGGATAATTGGGCGGGATTGTCAGTGCGTTTTATTGATGGCAGCCTTAAAGAGGGCCTTGCAGATCTTAAAGCAACCTGGAATCGATTCTATCCCGGTCAGCCGTTCAATCATCAGTTTGTTGATGATGAAATTCGACAAGCCTATGGAATGGAACGTCATCTGACCTCACTCTTCAATGTATTTACAGGGTTGGCTCTGTTTATCTCCTGTCTGGGCCTCTTCAGTCTTATCTCTTTTATGGCAGAACGCCGGCGCAAAGAGATTGGTATTCGTAAAACATTGGGCGCTTCAGTGCTACAGATCTGGGGGTTGCTCTCCAGAAAGTTCACTATGTGGGTGGTGGTAAGTAATGGTATTGCCTGGCCTTTAGCCTGGTTTGCTATGGGCCGCTGGTTACAGAATTATCCCTATCAACATGGTGTCGAATGGTGGATCTTTCCGGTTATCGGTATTGCAGCTCTGGTAATAGCTCTGTTGACTATAAGTGTTCAGTCCATCAAAGCCTCTGTGGCCAATCCGGTAAAGAGTCTTTATTATGAATGATTAAGCCTATATGTTCATCATAAAGGATTGTTTTCTACAGACGGATTTTTTTTGATACTGTTGCACCAACACTTGGGGCATGTTCAAATTATGCTCTTGACTTTATTGTGAATTTTTATTAAAATGCATAATCTGTAAATTTATTTACTAATTAATCTGTCATCTCAACACGCCGTTCTGTGCGCAGTTTTCTCAGACTTTTTACGGTTCAATTCTGCAATTAACTCTGAGGATGTATGTGTGCATGCATTCCCTATTGTCTAAAATATTAATTGAACATGTTGTCCGCCGGGCAGGTGGTGTTTAAGGCCGTGCCTGAAGGTCTCTCAAGCTAATAACGCCAGTGGATCAACATCTGCGACATGGCCCAACGCGGCGATGGCTATCATCATATGATTCGCATCTACGATAAGGGGAAAACAGTTAATTTGAGCGTTCTATCTCATGCTTCCGGGGACGCGTTCAGCAAATGGAATATAGTAGGCTATGCAAGAGAACAGTATCCCATGCTTTCGCGTTCGTAACGGACATTATGTAAGCAATAGCAAAATAGAGGCGATGTGTGACCATCCACTAAATCTTAAGGAGCAAAAATGAGCACTAACTTTGATCTATTTAAACGAGGTCCGTTGCATCCAATTGTCAAGGAACTTAAAGTTCTTTTTGAGAACGATAAAGTTCTAAAAGCATACAATGAGGCCATAAAGAATGTAAAAGACTTCCCGGAAGATCCGCCCCTTGAAGCTACTGTGAATATCTGGAGGAGTAGGAGTAGTGATGATTTTTATTATTATTTTAATAATTGGTATGATTTTTTGGCAACTCCTACAGAAGCCGGACTTGGATTTATAGAGCCTTTCACGCAGCTTTATTATAAAAATGACAAAGCATTTGATTTCCTCAATACATTTGAAATTGATGGAGAAAAAGTGATTTTTGATTGGACGGTTAAATTCATTGTAGCCCGGGGTAAATTTATGGACACGCCCGGTCCGGTAGTGTCAAAAGCCATTGAAGAATGGGTGAAAGATCCTGCAACGCATATCAAAGATTATATTATGCCGCCCGAAGGGTATCAAACGTTCAATGAATTCTTTACGCGTCAACTAAGGCCAGGCGCACGGCCTGTTGCAGATGTGGCCGATGATGCGATTGTTGTCGCTTCGGCTGATTCCGAGCTTAATATGATCGATTCCGCCCTGGTCGAAGATTCTAAAATCAAGACAAAAGGCCACCAAAAATTGGGAGTAAAAGAGTTGCTGAATGAGCATCCCTCGTGGAAAAGATTTCTTGGCGGCACAGCAATCTCTTGTGTTTTGTTGCCATCGGATTATCACAACTATCATGCACCGGTTACCGGAAAGTTGATACATCATGAAATCGTCCCGGGAATCTACAATGGAGTAAAGGATGCACCGGAGTGGTTTCATAATGGCAATGTCGGTTCCAGCGATGGGGATTTTAGTATTTTCGAGCAGTTTCATCGTGGCTTTTTTATCTTCGAAACCAAGAACTTCGGGCATGTTGCGATGGTTGTTGTCGGATTGAATACAATCAGCAAAATTGGATTCGAAATGAATTCAGTGAATACGCTGAAATATTTCATGAATGTAAGTCCTGAAAAACCGGAATGGGTATACAAGGGGAAGAGATTGGGATATTTCAAATACGGCGGTTCATTGAATATTCTTTTGTTCGAACAAGGCGCATTTCAAGGCATTAAGGTTCTTCAGGGGCAGCGGATAGGAAAGCTGGCTGAACCCAATAGAGGTTAAGTAATCGAAGGGCCGGGTAGACGAATAATATAGTCATCTCATTTAGTCAGAAATTTGGAGGTTTCCAGATGAAGCGTAATTTACACAAAAAAATGTTTGTGATTACACTGTTGTTTGTCCTGCTGGCCGGCTGTGACTCACCTCGTAAAATGTCTAACTCGTTCTCGTTTGCCGTGATTTGCGATACGCGCAGCTATGCTGAAAATAGTGGACAAGAAGGTGTGAATACGGCTGCAGTGGAGGCTATTAGCAGGGAACTGGTGCGCAACGGATCGAAGTTTGTTATTGCACCGGGTGATTTTATTTGTGGCAACGTGAGCTGGTATCCTAATGTACCGTCAAATGATGTCCAATATTCAACCTTGCTGAAGGCAGCCGCTAGCGGAGGCGTCACCTTGCAGCATGGCCCGGGAGTTCCACTCTATGCGGTGCGGGGAAATCATGAAGCCTATCACCAGGTCGATCCTAAAGAGGTAGCCGAAAAGGCATGGATCGATAATGTGGGTAATTTTCTGCCCCAAAACGGGCCCAAGTGTGAGTTGGGTTATTCCTATAGCTTTGTCCATGGCAATGCATTGTTTATTTCGGCCGATCAGTACATGGCGGCTAGTAATAAGTGTAAAAACAATATCTATGTTGACCAGGAATGGATCGATAAGGTACTCGCCGAAAACAAGGAGATTACCCACGTCTTTCTGTATGGACATACACCTGCCTTTGCCGCAAAACACCAAGACTGTCTTGCCGAGTTCCCCAAACGGCGCGACGTTTTGATGCGTTCTATTGCCGACCGAAGTGGCGTCTATTTCTGTGGACACGACCATTTTTATGCTCGTGGGAAAATCCCGGTATATGCAGAGGACGGGAAAACCATCCTATCCTGGATGCAGCAAGTCATCACGCCGTCTGGCGCACCTTTTCTTGGAGACTTTAGTCCAAAATGGGATGGAAAATATTCTAATCCGGACGTTGTTGCGGAATCCTATATCGATAATGCCATGGGCTATCAGCTTGTTACAATCAATGGAAAAACAGTGACGGTTGAATTCTACGCAACTTTGGATGGGTCGAGTTGGACGCAAGATAAGGATGGTAAATATAAATATACATACAATGATGACTGGGAAAACTGGATCTTTAAAAAGATAGATGGGTTTTCATATACGCTTCACTAGAATGAGCGAAGCTGGCCCTGGCTGTGTCAGAATAAATGATACATCTCCTTTTTAGTACAATAAAGATAATGGTGAAAAAGAGGAGTAAGGAGATTACAATCGATTAAGGTTGTGCAAAATTAAATGTAACACCTAGCAGTCTGTCGGACTTAAAGCTATTAGGCATGTTTTTAGAGATTTTTTTCCTATTCAAGGCGCGATTGAGGCGCATAAAGGGCTTTATGTAACGATTAAGCAACGCAGAATAGGGAAAAAAGATCAAAAATAGGACAATATTGACGTAAGTCCGACAGGCTGCTAGCCCTGTCCTTTTGGGTAAGAACACTCTTTTATTTGTAGGATTATAATAGAAAAGACCTAGCTTCCGAAGGTATCGGAGGAAGCGTTGAGATAGCACTTGACTTATCTGGAGCAATCCGTTATACTACATTATTAATGTATTTATTTCGGGGTGAATTTTCTGTTGACTTGCCATGGGTGTAGGAAATATTTTAAAGAAATCCGCTATTAAGGCAAGTATAAGAAAAAATGATATAATGATAAAAGAAAAATATAAACAATTGTGCTTAGCCCGCCAATTCAGGGGAATAAACACAATAGGATTTACACAAACGTTAGGCAAAATAATAATTACATTTTATGAAAAATATTATTAAATCTATTGAAAAATCATTGGAAAATGAGAATTGGTATTCTGCGTTAGTTCAATCTCTCATATTACTAGATATTTGTGGAAAAATTGAGAACAACAATAATAGTTCTTCCAGAAGATACTGTGACTGGTTCAAAAAATATATGAAAAAATATTATAATGGTTATTTAACTGGTGAAGATTGCTATGCTTTAAGATGTTTTTTTTGCATGAAGGATCTGAAATAATAGAGAATCAGAGAATTAAAGAAACACTTGACCGATTTATTTTTATTTCTGATGGTCCTCATTGCAACAGATTTAGTAATATGTCTATTGGTGATTCAAGGTTTGATGGTAAAGAACCATTACAATTGTCTGTAAAAAATTTCTGTAAAGATATTATTTCTGGATTTAATGAGTGGCTTGATTATAATAAAGATAATGATGTAGTGAAAACAAATCTATTAGATATGTTAGAAATTCATGATAATGGATTTTCAATAAGGAGTGCAATAAAATTTGAAAAGAAGTAATTACTTTGCCTAATAATATATATACAAAATAGGCGTGATAGTAGTAAATTTAAGGGTTGTAGCCCGCTTCATAATCGTAGCAGTTTGATAAGTTTGAAGCCCGCAATCGCCTACTTTGCATATACTCAACGTTAGGCACAAGCAAAGACAAAAAACAGAGAACAAAAAATTATGGCAAAAAATATTAATAAAAAATCATTTGATGAAGCTTCAAAGTTAAAACTCGAAATTTTTGGGGAAAGTTTTGAAGAATGGTTACCTGTGTTTATTTATGATAAATATACTACGCAAGTTTCTATTTTTGATTTCTTTGCAGGAAGTGGAACGGATATTGAAAATAATCTTGGTAGTCCGCTTATTTTATTAGATAAAGCCAAAGGTGAAAATCGTAAATATTGTGCTAATGCAAAAAAGCCCATAAAATTCTTTTTTAATGAAGGGCTAATTCGTAAAAGTAATGAGTTGCTACAAAATACAGATGTCTTTATAGAACAATGCAAAAAAGACAACCATTGTTCAAATTGTGTCTATGATTATCATATATTAAATTATAGTTTTCAAGAATTATTTAACAATCCTGATTTAAAAAGAGTTTTTGAAAATAAAAACATTGCCAAGTTTGTATTACTTGACCAATATGGTTTTAGCCAAATCAACGAAGATGTTTTTAAACAATTAATATCATTCCCTAAGACTGATTTTATTTTCTTTATTTCATCATCATTTATCAATCGTTTTAAAGACCACCCATATACCAAACAATATATTGATACTTCGAAAATTGCTTTTGAAAACAAAAAGCCCAACGAAATACACAGAACAGTTGCAGATTTTTTCAGAAGTCTTATTCCAAACAACAAAGAATACTATTTACATCATTTTTCCATTAAAAAAGGGGCGAATTATTACGGTTTAATTTTCGGTTCAAATCATACACTCGGTATGGAAAAGTTTTTGAAAGTATGTTGGAATCACGATAAATTATCAGGAGAAGCCAATTACAATATTGATAATAATTGGGCAGTTAACTCTTTGTTTTCTCAATTAGATGAAAATGTTAAAAAAGACACGGTTTCAAAAGAAATAAAAGAATTAATTTTGTCGGGAGAAATAACAGATAATAAAACAGGTTTGAAATACGCTTTAATAAACGGTTGCGAACCTAAACTATTTACCGAAGTTGTTCAAAATTTAATCAATAGAAAAGCAATAGAAATAATCGGTAAATTTAACAAGCAAGCAACCAGTATTCATAAGATAAAAGAGTTTTATCATATTAAAAGGATAAACAATGGCAAGTAAACATAAAATAGAATGGACAGAACAAACGTGGAACCCTTCAGCAGGTTGCACTAAAATTAGTTCAGGTTGTAAAAATTGCTATGCCGAAACAATGGCAATTCGTTTACAAGCAATGGGTGTGGAAGGCTACGAAAACGGTTTTAAATTCAATACCGTTCCAAGCAGACTAAATGACCCATTTAAAAGAAAAAAACCAACAGTGTATTTTGTTAATTCAATGAGCGACATCTTTCATAAAGATATGTCAGAGGATTATTTAAACAAAATATTTATGGTCATTGAAGAAACACCACATCATACCTATCAAATCCTTACTAAACGAGCAGACAGGATGTTTCAATATTTGTCGCAACGAGAAATACCTAAAAATATTTGGTTGGGCGTTACGGTTGACAATCGAAAAGAAGGTTTGCCGAGAATTGATAAATTAAGACATCTGCAAGCAAGCGTATTATTTCTTTCGGTTGAGCCATTACTTGAAGGTTTAGGGAAAATGAATTTAGAAAATATTGATTGGGTAATTGTTGGTGGAGAAAGTGGCAACAGGGCAAGACCAATGGAGAAAGAGTGGGTTGTAAATATAAAAAAGCAGTGTGAAAATAAAGATGTTGCATTCTTTTTTAAACAATGGGGAACTTGGGGAGCAGATAAAGTTAAACGGAATAAAAAGTTAAATGGAAAAGAAATTGACGGAAAAATCTGGCAGCAATACCCCGAAGTTATTGAACAGCAATTTGCTGTTGTATAATCTGACAATTAATTGATAATAGAAATGCCAGTGCCTAACAAATGCTATACCCAATAAGGGGGTTAGTGGCAAATTGAAAGTAAATGCAAGTAAAGAAAATTAGTAATAAATTGAAACGGAAATGCTTTGAAAACCCTTACTGGGCATAGCCAAACCGTTGATAGAAACAGAAAAAAAATATAGAAAGAATGTATCACAAATTGTTGCACCTGACATTTTTTCGATCCGCCCCCAAATGCAGGTGAACTTAGACGTTACAGATAAAATAAGTTGAATAAAAAGGGCCATCCCCCACAGATGGCCCTTGATGTTTAGAGATACCGGTTAAAGTTATTACTGGCGGCCGGCAATTTGAGTGTGTGATGAATTCATCATCCATTTAGTGAGCATTGTAAGTCGCTTTACTGCCTTCCTGATACCGTGAGCAGTTTCTGTGGCACCGGATATGGCAGGAACACCGTCTGCATAGGAAAAATCGCTATTAGCTGTTTTCCCTTTAAAGTGTTTAAGCCATGTTTGTGTTGTTGCTCCACGACCATATATGCCGTGGAAACCAAAAATCCTTATCGAGTTCACAGATGTTTGGGGGGTGAATAGTACCAAAACACGGGGCTGCTGATTGCGGAGTTGAAAAATATCCATAGCGGCAAAGCCGACTATTGTATCATTACGGCTGACAGTCCAGTACGAAACAATCATTCCTGAGAATTGCTGGTCATAGTGCAGCTCACCGTATCCGCCTACTGAAGTTTGAGGTTTAAATGTAAAGTTTTGGCCCATCAGCAATGCTGGTATTTGTAGCATTACCAGTAAAATAATCACTTTATTTTTCATGATGTGTTCTTTCTATTTGAAATTATAAGTTTTCAAGTTCCATTGTCATGAGATCTTTTAAAGAAATAGAGGTGAGATAATTTTTTATATTTATGTATAATCCGGACCATACACGATTCATGACACAGGTTGTTTCATTGCCACAACGGCCTTCTTTTACAACACAGTCTACTGGGATGATAGACTCATCAGCAGCTGTTAGTATATCCAGGAGCTTAATCTCCTCCGGCGTCTTTGCCAGAGTGAATCCACCATGCAGGCCGCGCAGACTTGAAACTAATCCGGCAGAAGCCATTTTGGTCATGATACGTTCCAGGTATTTAACTGATATGTCCTGCCGCTGTGCAATCTCTTTTAGCTGTAGCGGATTGCCCGTAGTGTTTTTCGTCAGTTCCAGCATTGCCCGTGCAGCGTATCTTCCCTTGGTTGTTAATTTCATATTAAAATCCTACCATTTTGGTATTAATTTACTATTTCCGACTCATTAAGTCAAGAAAAAGTTTTAAAAAAAGCAAAATTGATTCTAATTTTATTTCAATTATGATATGTTTTATTTATATTTAAAAAAGTATCAAAATGATCTCAAGGGAATTGCTATGTTTGAAATGATATTAAATCATCCGTTATTTGGGCTTATTTTTGTAATTGCAATTGGATTTCTTATTGGCAGGATAAAGCTTGGTGGAGTATCTCTTGATTCTGCAGGGATTCTCTTTGCCGGATTAGCGGCAGGATATTCAGGGCTTAAAACACCGGATGTGTTTTTGCTATGGGGTCAGGCTCTATTTATCTTTGCCATTGGCATGCAGTCTGGACCGGGACTTGTTGCAGCTTTCCGGCAGTATGGACGTAAGATGCTGATTATTACATTACCAGTACTACTCAGCGGCGTAGGCGTAACATGGCTTATAGCCCATTTTGCAGAGCTTGATTGGTCTTTGGCTGCCGGGCTTTTCACTGGAGCATTAACCAGTACACCCGGGTTGGCCGCGGCCATTGAAGCCACTGGATCGCCATTGGCGTCTATTGGTTACGGTGCGGCCTATCCGGTTGGCGTTTTGATGGTGATTCTGTTTGTCAGGCTGGTTCCAAAGTTTTTAAAATTGGATTTAAATAAGGCTGCCATTGCTTTTAAGAATGAAAGCAGCGAACATTATCCTGCGTTGGATCATCGTAATTTTATCGTGCAGAATCCAGCTTGGGTTGGTAGATCTTTGACAGAAATCAATTTTACAGAAATGACCGGTGCTACTATTTCCAGAGTCAGGAAGGATGAAAAATCTATTGCACCCGCACCGAATACTGTATTTGAACTGGGCGATCTTATTAAAGCTGTAGGTTCAACTGAGGCATTGGATAAAGTCAGGTTGCTGGTTGGTCCTGAAACAAACAGGAAAATAACTTTCTCTCATTCTTATTGTGCTAAGTGGATATTGGTCTCCAATAGAAAAAACGTCAACCGCTCTCTGGCGGAATTGGATCTGTTGCCGGAAAACCGGATAACAGTAACGCGTATTCGCCGCAGTGGTGTTGATTTCCAACCCGGACCTGCGGATCGTCTACGGCTTGGTGACAGGCTTCGTATTGTCTGTCATACTGATCAATTTGACTGGATTGTTAAAACACTGGGCAATGCCTTGAATCAATTGGGAGAGACAGATCTGCTCCCGGTTTTCCTGGGCCTGGGACTAGGCTTGGTATTAGGTAATGTCTCTATTCCAATTCCCGGTCTGCCTTCATTCAGGTTTGGGCTTACTGGCGGCATTCTGATTTCGGCTGTTCTGCTCTCACGACTTGTCCGTACAGGGCCTGTGGTCTGGTCATTATCGCCGCAGGCTAGTCAAATATTAAGAGATCTTGGTTTGGCTTGTTTTTTGGCTGTGGTTGGAACACAGGCCGGTTCTGATCTGGGAGATGTCCTTACAGTGCATGGGATCTCAATATTGGGTTTGGCGGCGATCATTACTTTAATACCCATGGTTACAGGTATGTTGATAGGACGTTTTATCTTCAAGATGAATCCGTTAACACTGCTGGGAGTTTTGACCGGTGCCATGACCAGTACGCCCGGCTTGGGCGCGGCTCAGGGATTAACCAAGTGCAGTGCCCCATCAGTTGCATATGCCACTGTTTATCCTGTGGCCATGGTGGGGGTGATTATTCTTGCCAGGCTTATTGGGGGACTGATGTAAAGTACACGTTTTGATTGACATATTTGGTGTAACAGTGGATTATAGCAGGAATAATAATGGGATTATATTGATATGATTGTTAAATTCTAAAATCGTACTCCTTCAAAACACCAATACAACACCAAGTTGTATTGGTGGGTAGGCTCCACTCTGAGGTGCAAACTGTTTTATTTTTATAATTCTCCGGTATTTTTTTGTATATTTAATCTCCGGAAATTCGCTGACGGCTCTCACTTTTTTTTAGTTATTTCTGAATCGCTTCTGAAAATCTGCATATTGAGGTAAAAAAAGCTTTGATTGAGCTTAATTTGTATTAAATTAGGGGCTGTTTCGAAGCTAGGTGCATTTAATTTTAATTGCAAGGAGCAATAGAGCAAAATGGCTGAGCAAAAAAAGATTCAGGACGCCCAAAAAGCGTGGCAAGAGACTACGCTTAAAAAGGTGACGGACCGTTTTCCTGAGAGAAAGGAAAACTTTACAACCGGTTCCTGGAACCCCGCCGAGCGGGTCGCACTTCCTGGTGATTTAAGCGAGGAAGCGTATTTAAGTAAACTGGGTTTTCCCGGTGAGTTCCCTTTCACAAGAGGTGTACAACCCACTATGTATCGTGGCCGTTTTTGGACCATGCGTCAGTATGCCGGTTTTGGTACTGCTGAAGAATCCAATGAACGGTATAAATATCTGTTAAACCAGGGTCAGACCGGTTTGTCGGTGGCATTTGATCTGCCAACACAAATTGGTTACGATTCTGATGATTCCCATTCCGTTGGCGAAGTGGGTAAGGTTGGTGTGGCTATTGACACACTGAAAGATATGGAGCTGCTCTTCGATGGTATTCCCCTGGACAAGGTGTCTACATCGATGACCATTAACGCCCCGGCCGCTGTGCTCCTGGCTTTCTACATTGCCGTTGGGGAGAAACAAGGTGTCTCCAAAGAACAGTTGCGCGGTACTATTCAGAATGATATTCTGAAAGAGTATATTGCCCGTGGGACGTATATTTTCCCACCAACCCCATCCATTCGTCTGATCACCAATATTTTTGATTACTGTGCCACCGATGTGCCCAAGTGGAATACCATCTCCATTTCAGGGTATCACATCCGTGAAGCTGGTTCCACAGCCGCACAGGAAGTGGCCTTTACACTGGCCGATGGCATTGAGTACGTCCGTGCTGCGTTGAAGGCTGGCCTGGATGTTGATACTTTTGCCGGTCGCCTTTCTTTCTTCTTTAATGCCCATAATGATTTGTTTGAAGAGGTGGCCAAGTACCGCGCTGCCCGCCGCATCTGGGCCACTGTGATGAAAGAGCAGTTTAATGCCAAATCTGAGAAGTCACAGATGCTGCGCTTCCATACGCAGACCGGTGGATCTACTCTGACAGCTCAGCAGTCGGACAACAACATCGTCCGCGTGGCCATTCAAACACTGGCCGCTGTCATGGGTGGTACCCAGTCTCTGCATACAAATTCCCGCGACGAGGCCTTGGCCTTGCCCACGGAAGAATCTGTACGCATCGCCCTGCGGACACAGCAGATTGTGGCCCATGAGTCGGGTGTGGCCAACACCGTTGATCCTCTTGCAGGTTCCTATTATGTAGAAGGTTTGACAGACACCATAGAAGAAGAAGCCTGGAAGTATCTGGATAAAATTGAAGATCAGGGCGGTATGGTACAGGCTATCGAAAAAGGTTATGTACAGAAAGAGATCCAGGATGCAGCTTACCGTGCACAGAAAGAGATTGAGTCCGGTGAGCAGGTTGTGGTTGGCGTAAATAAATTCACCATCGATGAAGGCGCGCCTACTGGTCTCTTGAAAGTGGATCCCGCATTGCGTGAAGTGCAGATGAAAAAATTGGCTGAAGTTAAAGCCAGCCGCAATCAGGCCGATGTGGATCGTACATTGGCCGTACTGAAAGAGGGCGCAAAGGATGTTGAAGTCAACCTCATGCCCCTGATCGTTGATGCAGCCCGTACTTACGCAACACTGGGTGAGATCTGTAATGTGCTGCGTGATGAGTTTGGCGAGTACAAAGAGTCGATTATACTTTAAATAGAATTCTCCACGGATGAAATCGGAGAGTTTTTTAAGAAATCAAAGAAAAAATATCCACGGAGGTACATGGAACCACACGAAAAATCGAATAATCAAAGCCATGTTAAGTATTTTGAATTTGTTTATTCTGTGTCCTTCCGTGTTATTCTGTGGAGAATTAAATAAGAGGAAATGAAAATGGCGAAGACCATTCGAGTTTTAGTGGGCAAACCGGGCCTGGACGGCCATGACCGCGGTGCCAAGTATGTGGCCCGTGCTTTGAAGGATGCCGGATATGAGGTGATTTACACCGGTATCCGTCAGTCCCCGGAAGCCATTGCCAAGACAGCGGTTCAGGAAGATGTCGATTTTGTCGGCCTCTCACTGCTCTCAGGTGCTCACAATGAGCTTTTCCCTGAAGTGGTGAAAGTACTGAAAGCTGAAGGTGCAGATGATATTATTATCTTTGGTGGCGGTGTTATCCCTGAAGACGACATTCCCGGTCTGAACAAGGCTGGAGTGGAAGCTGTCTTTACGCCGGGTACACCCATTAAAGATGTTGTTGATTTTATTGAAAAAAACCGGGAACGGGTAGAGGCCAAGTAAACGTGAACCTCGCACCCAAAGTCCTGGCAGGTGAAACCCGGTATATAGCGCGGGCTCTAACCTGGATCGAAAATGATAGAGACGGTAAGGAAGCGCTCATTGATGAACTTTTTCCGCACTGCGGACATGCTGTAGTGTGGGGCATAACCGGCCCTCCCGGGGCCGGTAAATCGACGCTGACCGACCAGCTTATTACCCGTGAACGGCGCCGTGGACGGCGTGTGGGCGTGATCGCTGTAGATCCGTCTTCACCCTTTTCCGGCGGTGCCATTCTGGGCGACCGTCTCCGTATGCAGCAACACGCCACAGATGATGGCGTGTTCATTCGATCCATGGCCTCGCGCGGACATCTGGGCGGCGTGGCGGGCGCCACAGGCGACGCCATTAAAGTCCTTGATGCTGCGGGCTTCGATACCATCATTTTAGAGACCATTGGCGTAGGCCAGACCGAGATTGAAGTAATGGAGCTGGCCGATGTTGTCCTGCTCGTCATGGTGCCCGGTCTGGGCGATGAGATCCAAGCACTGAAAGCAGGTGTCATGGAAATTGGTGACATCTTTGTGGTCAACAAGGCCGATCGTGACGGGGCAGATAAAGTAGCCTCAGAGATCGGTTATGTCCTCGATATGAAATATGTGGAGAATCCTTCAGATCGCAACCCGATCTGTCTGGTCTCGGCACTCAGGAATGAGGGCATAGATGAAATGATGAAGGTACTGGACAATTATCTGTTGTCCATGGAAGCCAGTGGATGCCTGTCAGACAAACGGCGGGCGCGCATTGTGTCGGAGATCCGGCGCATTGCCGCAACTAAAGTTGAGGAGACGGTGTATCAACATTTGGACTTTGAGGGACAGATCGACGCATGGGTCGACGATCTATTTGCTCGTAAACATAGCCCTTATGTGCTGATGCATCAAATGCTGGATCCCCTTTTTAAGGAGTTGGAAAGTCGATGATTAAGCATATCAATCATATCGGCATCGCGGTTCAGTCTCTGGATGCACAGATCCCTTTTTACAGGGATGTGCTGGGTTTGGAGTTTCTGGGCATTGAGGAAGTTGCCGAACAAAAAGTCAAGGTTGCCATGTTTCAGGCAGGAGATGCAAAGATTGAACTCCTGGAGCCTACCGATCCGGAGAGCCCTATCGCCAGGCATATTGAGAAAAAAGGCGAGGGAATGCATCATATTGCTTATGAGACTGATAATGTGGTCTCAGAAATTGAAGGTCTAAAGGAAAAAGAGATGCGTATGATAGATGAGACGCCGCGTAATGGTGCTCACGGATGTCAAATCGCCTTCATTCATCCTAAATCTTCAGGCAGAGTTCTTACTGAGCTATGCCAGTCCGGAGGCGCACATGAGTAATGAACGTCAGATTTTAGAATTGAAAGACCGTCAGGAACAGGCCAAACTGGGCGGTGGCATCAAGTCTATTGAAAAACAACATGCTAAGGGTAAGCTGACCGCCCGTGAACGTATTCTGATTTTATTGGATGAAAAGAGTTTTGAAGAGATTGATCAGTTCCGTCTCTCACCCAATTCAGCTAAAAAGCTTTATGGTGATGGCGTAGTCACCGGTTACGGCACCATTCACGGTCGTCTAATCTTTGTTTTTTCCTATGACTTTACAGTCATGGGTGGTTCTTTGTCCAAAACCGTGGCCGAGAAAATCGTCAAGGTACAGGAAATGGCAGCTAAGGTTGGTGCGCCCATCATCGGTATAAATGATTCTGGTGGTGCCAGAGTGCAGGAGGGAGTCGATTCTTTAGTTGGTTACACTTCCATCTTCCTCCGCAATGTATTGAACTCCGGTGTAGTGCCCCAGATCAGTGCAATAGTAGGGCCTGCAGCCGGTGGTGCTGTATATTCTCCTGCTTTAACTGACTTTATCTTCATGGTACGGAACACAGCTTTTATGTTTTTAACCGGTCCGAAGATTGTGAAATCAGTTAACCATGAGGATGTTACAGCCAATGAACTGGGTGGAGCCGATGTACATGCCACTAAGTCCGGTGTGACTCACTTCACATATGATGATGAACACAATCTTTTTGCGGGAATTCGAGAACTTGTCAAATACCTGCCACAGAATAATACTGAAGAACCTGCAATAGAGCAAAATGATGACCCTGCTGACAGAGTTGAAGAGTCACTTAATTATATTATTCCTGATAATCCGAATCAGCCCTATGATATGCATGATATTATTAAAACTGTTTTTGATAATGGGGTGTTCATGGAAGTTCAGGAGCACTTTGCCAAGTCTATCATAATTGGTTATGCAAGGTTAAACGGCAGGGCCGTAGGTATCGTTGCCAACCAGCCTAAGGTAATGGCGGGTGTTCTTGATTCGGATTCTGCTGTGAAGACAGCTCGTTTCATACGTACATGTGATTGTTTTAATATTCCGATTATCACACTGGAAGATGTACCCGGTTTCATGCCGGGCACGGTTCAAGAGTACCAGGGTGTAATTCGTCACGGTGCAAAAATGCTTTATGCATACGCCGAGGCTACTGTTCCACGTATTTCCATTATTACGCGTAAAGCATACGGTGGTGCATTTTGTGTAATGAATCCCAAGGCTCTGCGTGGCGATATTGTCTATGCCTGGCCGACAGCCGAGATTGCAGTAATGGGCCCCAAGGGCGCGGCGGAGTTGATTCATGGCAAAGAAATCGCCAAGGCTGATGATCCTGCTGCTGCACTGGAGGAGAAGGTTGCCGAGTATCGTGCTGAGCACGCCAATCCCTATGTTGCTGCAGCCAAAGGTCATATTGATGAGGTGATTGAACCTAAGATCACGCGTTACAAGCTGATCAAGGCTTTGGAGATGTTGCAGAACAAGCGCGATGTCAATCCACCTAAGAAGCACGGTAATATTCCTCTTTAAAGGAGCAGACCATGATTGATTCAATTACTCAATATAACGGTTTGACAATTGCCGGCAGCGGAATTTTGGTTGTGTTCACAGGACTGGTGATGATAGCACTGGTGATACAGCTTTTTAATAAGTTGTTTGCAAGAAGTGCGGCTTTGTCAACAGAAACGCCAGTTACTACGGCTCCAGCCAGAAAGCTGAAACCCAGGGGTAAACCGATACCTGAAGAGCACCAGGCAGTCATTGCCGTTGCTCTGGCAGTTTATCATAAGCTCTATCATGAAGAGCTAACCAGTGAAGTCACGTTTGCCGATACGGAGCAGCGCTCCGGATGGAAAACGGGATATAAATTCGGACAACGTATACACGTGTCGAGGTAATCCGATGAAAGATAAAATTATTACATTAGATATAAATGGTAGAGAATATAAAGTCTCAGTACACCAGTTCTCTGCCAATGAGGCCACAGTTTCTGTGGACGGTAAGGAGTATGTAGTCGGTTTGTCTGATCTGGGAGCACCCAAGATACCAGATGTGAAACCAACGCCGGAATCAGTACATCGCCCGGCCGTGATTCATGCTCCAAAAGCTGCTGCTCCCAAAGTTATACACAAACCCAAAGAGGCCGGCGATGCCAGTCATATTTATTCACCGTTGCCCGGTCAGGTGCTTAAAGTACTGGTAAAAGAAGGTGAAGAGGTATGTCAGGGACAGACTGTTTGTCTGCTGGAGTCTATGAAGATGGAGAACGAAGTACATGCCACAACCGGTGGTATTATCGTTGACATCAAACATCAGGAAGGTGCCTCTGTGAACCAGGGTGATGTGCTCTTCCTGCTGAAGCCTGTGGGGAACTAGCATGGACGTACTTGCAAAAATCATTGAGACCACCGGTTTTGCCAATATCTCCGGAGGCAATCTCATTATGATCGCCATCGGCTGCGTGGCCATATACCTTGCTATTGTTAAACATTATGAACCTTTGCTGCTTTTACCCATCGGTTTTGGTGTTATTGCCGGAAATATTCCTTCTCTGGCTACTTTGCCAATTGGCGTCTATGACACCACTGCTAATGGTTTTGGTCAGAATTCGGTCTTTTCCATGATCTACTGGGGCGTGACTTCAGGTATTTTTCCACCACTCATTTTTATGGGTATCGGTGCGCTGACGGACTTTTCTTCGCTGATCTCCAGCCCAAAATCAGTATTGCTGGGAGCAGCCGCACAGATTGGTATATTCGCTACCTTTCTTGGGGCTTTGGCACTGGGCTTTACAGATCTGGAAGCCGCAGCTATAGGCATAATCGGTGGTGCTGACGGTCCTACGTCAATTTTTCTGTCATCACAGCTGGCACCGCATCTATTAGGTCCCATTGCCATTGCTGCCTACAGTTATATGGCACTGGTGCCTGTAATACAGCCGCCTATTATGAAGCTCTTGACATCACCGGCTGAGAGGCGTATCAAAATGAAACCGCCCCGTATAGTCAGCCAGCAGGAAAAAATTATCTTTCCGATTATTGTAACTATTGTTGCCGCATTAATCGCTCCCGGCTCGCTATCGCTTGTTGGTATGCTTATGCTTGGTAATCTAATGAAAGAGAGTGGAGTAACAGGTCGTCTGGCCAAGTCAGTGAGTACATCACTTTTGGATATCTGTACTGTGCTGCTTAGTTTTGCCGTAGGTGCTTCAACACAGGCCATACGTATAGTTGATGGTGTTAATGTCGGTTTTCTCACTCCCAAGGCCATTGGCATTTTTGGTCTGGGATTAATCTCATTTGCAGTGGCTACATTTGGCGGGCTGATCTTTGCCAAATTTATGAATCTCTTTTTGAAAGAGAAGATAAATCCGCTCATCGGTGCAGCCGGTGTTTCTGCAGTGCCTGATTCTGCCCGCGTGGTGCATCATTTTGCATTGCAGTATGACAAGACCAACCATCTGCTGATGCATGCTATGGCTCCCAATGTGGCCGGCGTTATCGGCTCTGCAATTGCAGCAGGTGTGTTTATTGGAATTTTTCAGTAGTATTTGAACTATTTAATATAGTACTTTAAAGGGACGGTCATATAGCCGTCCCTTTTCTTTTCAGGTATATCACTATTTGGAGATCTGCAATGAAAATGCATGTAACACACCGTTCATTATATTTTCTTGCGGCATTCACTTGGTATTTTGGAGTAATAAAATTATTTACTAAAGGATTGAGTAAGTTTTTTGATGCCACCATATTAAATCCAAGTGTTGACCCGCCTTATTGGGTCTTTGCTGTTGCCATCATAATTGGACTAATTCAAGCATCTACTGTCTTTAGAAAAGCCTGCCATAAAAATTTAATTCGTATTGCTGCCTTGGAAAAGCCTGAAATCTGGCAATTTTTACGTCCGGGATTTATTATTTTTCTTTTCTGTATGATCATTATCGGCATGCTCATCTCCAAATTAACTGAGGGGCATTATCTGCCTATGCTGCTGGATGCGGTATTGAATCTAAGCCTGTCCATATCACTATTTGGAAGTAGTGTTCTTTTTTGGAAGCACCGTGTTTTTTTCTAAAACTTAAAGTTTTTCTATTTTTATTAATTCTTTACTTGACAAAATTGATACATTGCCCTACATTTAAGACAAAAGAGTCTTAAATGCTGAATAGGTTGTTTCTTTTATGCTATTATCCAAATCCTGTGAATATGCCATACAAGCCGTTTTGACTATTGCACGTAAGAGTGATGGAGATTATCTGCCTGTCAGGAAAATTGCCGATGAAACAGGAATCTCCTACCATTTTTTGGGAAAAATTCTTCAGACATTGACCAAGGCCGGTATACTAAATTCATACAAAGGCCCTAATGGTGGAGTGGCGTTGGTACGTTCTGCCGCAGAGACTACCTTGCTGGATATAGTTGCTGCTGTAGATGGACTGGGGTTTGCTCAGCGTTGTGCTTTGGGGCTGCCTAAATGCAGTGATGAATCTCAATGTGCTTTGCATGAAGACTGGGGCAAGATCTGCAAAAATATGTCGCAGATGCTGGAGAGCCGCAGTATCCTTGATTTAATTAGTTTTTATAAATAAATTTAAAATTACTTAGTGCTATGTAATTTTTATCGCATTTAAGACAAAAGAGTCTGAAATCGTTATAGTGGGGAACATCAGGATGAGCAGGGCACGCATAGAAATTGAGAGTAAGACCATGGCTGCCATGGTGGCACTATACTGTCGCCATCATCATGATATGCATACTGGTCTTTGCCCGGAATGTCAAAAGCTTATGGACTATGCAGCCCGGCAGCTTGAACATTGTACTTTTGCTAATGAAAAACCAGTATGTTCTCAATGTACCATACATTGCTACAGTGTAGGTAGAAGAGAGCAAATAAAAAAAGTGATGCGCTATGCCGGCCCCAGAATGCTCATGTATCATCCGTTCATGGCCATTCGGCACTTGATTGATAAATTTCGATATAGCATATCAACATCACTATTAACTCAAAAAACAAGATAAGGGATGCCCCACAGCATCTTCAACTTCATCCAATTTAACCCGAGGAGGGAAATATGTCGTGGTTCGATCAATTGGTTTTGCTTGCAACCGGCTTGACAGCCATCTATCTTCTGTTTAGGTTTTTTCAAGATTCAAAACGTAATGCTAATCCTGTACACAATCTGTTTTACATGATTTCTTTTGCCGTTCTACTGGTCTCCGGTTTACTGTTGATTTTCCTTGGTTGGGGCATCTTGCCCAGTCCATGGGTAATTGTTGTAACAACTTTTCTGCCCATGGGTATTGCTACTGGATTGGTACATGAATTCTATCCGGAATATGGACGCCACTATCTAATTTTTGCTGTTATTGGACTCCTGGCTATTGCTATTACCCGTTTCACAAATGCCGGTGCCATAGCTGTTGTTGCATTGGCATTCTTTCACTCTATAGCAGGTTTGACTATTGTGCTCATTCCCTGGTTGGCTGTAAAAGCCGGCAAAGTGATTAAGGAGTATCTCTTTGTCTCATTAGGTGGAATACTGATTGGTCTGGGTGGAATTGCTCTGGCTTTTCTGAAATCAGGTTCTCAGCTTCTGTTCTTCTCAGGCGATTTTGTAATGATGATTCTGGCACCGTTGCTCTTCCTGATGGCACTGTCTTATGCCTTTGGCTTTGTTAAAAAAATTGTCAGCAGTTCCAGGAAATAAAAAAAGTATGGGGGGCTGTATCAACAGTTAAATACCTTCTTTACGGGGAGCGGAACGATGAAGCAATCTCCTGATACTCAAAATTAAGGGGATTGCTTCGCAAATAACGCTCGCAAAGACGGAATAATGATTTTTGAGATAGCCCCTATGGTTGAAAATCTGTGGAGAGAGGCATCCAATGAATTGGTTTTTGAAACGCTATCAGTATCTCTTTCAGTCCACAAAAGGTCTGGTACTCATGGCCATTGCCATGATATCACTGGTTGCGGCTGTCTGGGGTACGCTTTCCGGCCCAATGGTTGAATGGGGTGTACGAGATATTACTGTTAAGCTTACGGGTATGGAGCTGAATCCCCTTGAGCGTGAAGGTCGTATAATTCTGCTCTATCATACAATAGCTATGGCTGTACTGGCCATTGAAGTGTATCTGATCACTTCAATTGTTAAAATGAAAAAACATCAACAAGCCAATATCAATGCATTAATTACTTTCGGGTATTTGATTACCATGGTCTTTGGGCTCTGGTTTGGTTATTTCGGGCATGATTTCGTTTTTCATGGGCTGTATCTTTTCGGTTTATCATTAATATTTTTTGCAGGTATACAATTAACAGTAGCATTATGGCCCTGGAGCAAAGAATACAGGATCAGTGATAATGAATATGCGCATAGTAAAAAGGGCACTGATATTGAACGTGTCGCTTTTTTTGTGATGGCACTTGCTACACTTGGTTCTGCGGCTTTTGGTGCTGTAAGTGGTTCTTACTGGGGTAATGGTCATGAGACCTTCCTGGCGGAAGATATAATCCGTGTACCTCACAAGACGCCTATTCAATTGGCCATTATCGGTCATTTACATATAATGCTGACGTTGATTGCTATAGCAATTACTTTAATAATCGGTCGGTGGCTTGATTTCAAAGGTATATTCCATAAAATTGCCATGCGATTGATGATTGTCGGAACTATTGTTATTACACTGGGAGTATGGGCAGTTGTACCTTTTGAACCCATTGCTCATACAATAATCTATTGTGGATCTGTGCTGGTGATGTTGGCCGCTCTTTTCCTTGTTATTTTTGGCTGGAGGAAATTGATACATGACAGACTTGCTGAACAGGGACTCGAAAAGGCTGGTTTAGGTAAACGTCTTGCAGCTTTGTTTCATGATCCTCTGAAGTTTGGTCCGCTGTGGCAGATGGTCTTCATGAATTTCACCGTATCGGGTGTTGGCATATTTATGGCCATTAAGCTGGATGAGATTTTCCGTGTCTGGCCCGCTCGTGAAGAGCGTATTTCCCTTACAGGGCACTGGCATATTCTTTCGGCCATTATTGCAACCATTATTCTTATGTATTTTGCAGATATATGTGGTTTGAAAGGCAAGGTACGTAAATGGTTTGGCTGGACTTTGATAATAGGTTCTGATATTGCTTTTGTCTCCATGACAATATTTGCCATGAAACGGCTGTTCCTTTCTGAAATCCACCAGCAACAGGTTGTCAGTTGGACTATGCTTGGGGCTGATATCGGCCTTGCAGCTGTACTTATAATCCTTGCCCTGCTTCTTCTCTGGCGGCTGTTTGATCTTTTTAAGGGAGAAGGTAATTGGTCCTCCGATTTAAAGCAACCTGAGCTTGATGTACGCCGAACCTCCAAATTTACAGGAGAGGAGGTGACCTCATGAAGAAGTTAATTCTATTAATCGTTTTGATCATTGGTCTAATTGGCTGTAGCGCAGAATATGATGCATCCAAATCCGTGGAATTTATAGATACCGGTGTAGATTCCGAGGCCTGGGCAATGATACCGGCTGGTAGTTTCTTAAAAGGACAGCATGCCCATGAAACATTGATTCATTATGACTATGAAATCATGATTACAGATGTGACTAATGCTCAGTTTGTCCGCTTTCTCAATGAGGCGTTGGCCGATTCATCAATCAAACTTGATTCAGATACTCTGTTAGTACATTACAACGGAGAGCCTTTTGAGAATGGTCGTCATGAATTTGAATTTGGACCCGGGGCTCAACGTGTGATGAATCTCGGTGAAGATGGCAGCAGAATATATTATGATGGTAAAAAATTCTCTGTAGTAGGTGGTTTTGAAAATCATCCGGTGGTCATGGTGACATGGTTTGCTGCCAATGCATATGCCCAATATTATGGTTGGCGTCTACCAACTGAAAATGAGTGGGAAAAGGCTGCTCGTGGTGATGATAATCGCAACTATCCATGGGGTAATGAAATACATCGTAATCAGGCAAACTATATTTCAAGTCATACTTTATTTGATAGATTGTTTGGGCATTATGCCATTACCACGCCTGTCGGTTTTTATAATGGCCGTACATATGACGGTTATGAAACTCTTGACCAAAAAAGTCCTTACGGCCTTTATGATATGGCCGGAAATGTATGGCAGTGGATGGGTGATGATAAACATCAGACTCATCTTCGTTATATGAGAGGTGGTTGTCAGGCTAATTATGAGTACAATCTACGTATATGGTCTGATAACAATGCCGGACCCGATCATTATGGCATTAATATTGGTTTCCGCTGTGTTCGTGGTGATATGTCCCATGGGGAACATGTTGGACATCATCATTAAAGGATGGAGTCAGGATTGAATTATGCATGAGAAGATCATAAAAAAACTTAAGCTCTACCTGCCTCTGACAAAGTCTTTACAGACCGGGCTTCTTCTGGTAACCGGTTTTGCTGGTTTCTCCAGTGCCCGTTGCCCGGTCATGACACCTGCTATATTGATTGGTCTTTTGGGGAGCATGTACTTGTCTGTTGCCGGAAGTACAGTACTGAATATGATCTGGGATCGGGATATAGATGCCAGGATGCGGCGAACTGCCTTCAGGCCGCTGGCTTCGGGTGAATTAAAGAGTGGTGAAGCAATAATTCTTGCATTAGTATTGTCCTTTGCAGGCATTTTATGGGCGTTTATACTTTCTCCCTTATATGGTATAATTATTTTTGCCGGTCTCTTTATTGATGTTGTGATCTATACCATGTGGCTGAAGAGGCGTACGGCATGGTCAATTATTTGGGGCGGTATTTCAGGCGGCATGCCTATTTTAGCCGGACGTGTTCTGGGTCTGGGATATATTGATGGTATTGGCTTATTGCTGACTATGGCCATTCTACTCTGGATACCGACTCATATCATGACATTCAGCATGCGTTACCGGGATGACTATGCCAAGGCCGGTGTACCTACTTTCCCTTCTGCATACGGTGATCACCGCACACGTCTGATTATTGCTATTTCCAGTGTGGGATCAGCAGCTGCCATACTCATCGGGAGTATAGCTTTGGGATTAGCCCAGGGAGTAATAGGCTTGCTCATGGCCTTGAGCCTGGGTCTTTTGGGCCTGGCAGTATTGAGTGTGGCGCGTCCTTCTGAAAAGGTTAACTTTGGACTTTTCAAGTTTGCGTCAATATACATGCTGGGTGCAATGATAATGATGATGGTTGGGGCTTTGGGGTAATAGATTTAAAATTTGCAGTTTAAGTTGAAAGCTGATTAATAGCTAATCAATTTCAACATGTATTGCCTTGATCCATGCATCTCTGCCCTGAGTGATTTCAATGTTGGCCTGACCGCACTCAGGGCAGGCAAAGACCGGAAGGCGGAAGTGATCTTCGGTCTCAGCTGTTTTTATGTCCCCTTCATATTGGCATGCCGGACAGCGAATACCTCCGGGTACAGAATGAAAAATCCATTCGGCTTTTTCTGCAACTGTACCGGCTATTTGATTCTCTATCCAGAAACGAATTTGATCTATACCCAGAAAAGTAAGTTCACCGATTTCTATTTCAACTTTATCAACATGTTTGGCACCTGCTTTATCTGCATGTGTCATTACAGTATCTATAATTGATTGGGCAATGGCAGTCTCATGCATGCTATTTATCCAGCTTCAGTGCAGTGGCAAGTTCAGCTATACCTTGACCTGTGCGGCCATTAGTGAGTATAACAGGTATGCCTGGTCTTATTGTGTGTATATCGGCGATCAATTTTTGAGGATCAACCTCCATTACATCTGCCAGATCAATTTTATTAATTACTACGACAGAGACATCTTGAAAGATATGGGGATGTTTGACAACCTGGTATGGACCTTCGGTTACAGAAATAACAACCATGCGATGATGAGCCCCCAGTTGATAGCCGCTTGGGCATATGAGATTTCCAACATTTTCAATGAGTACAATATCAAGATTTGACAAATTCAGACAGTCCATGGCATTTTTTATCATGTTTGCATCCAGATGGCAGCCTTTATCAGTGTTAATTTGAAGTACTTCTGCGCCTTGAGCTCTAATTCTTTGTGCATCAATCTCAGTTGTCAGATCACCTGCAATAGCGGCCAGACGTTTTTGTCCTTTGAGGTAAGCGACCAGTGCTCCTGCTAAAGTTGTCTTGCCAGCACCTACTGAACCAAGAATATCTACTGCGATAATTCCCGCATCAGTAAAGATTTTTTTATTTTCCATGGCAAGTGCAGTATTCTGTTTAAAGAAGCCGGTTTGAGGGGTAATACTGAGAGTACGGCCGTCTCCTGTAAGAATAGTCTTCATGTTGTCTCCGTATTGTTTGCTATTAGTATATCTAAAATAAGTCTATTTATCTTTAAAAGCAATACTTGTTCGAGCAGCTTCTCCATTGACATTCCGGTGGTTTTATCTTACTTTTAGGCAATACCATTAATTTTTCACCAATAAGCAGGATATGCCATGAAAAGTGATGAGAAGCACAATAGTTCCCGTGTAACCATATTTATTCTTTTTTCAGCATTTTTATTTTTAAGTGTCGCTTTCAATATATATTTTGCAATCGGTTTAAGAACGCTTTCGTTTGTCTCACTTTCTGCAGCAGAAAACATCACAGGTATGGACTTCAGTTTTAATGATATAAGAATGCTGGAGCCAGGTGTTAAGGAGAATAAAGAGGCCTATATACAGATCAGGGATATGCATATCCCCAATAGTGTCGCACCGGCAATGTGTTTTAATCCTTTACCGCCGGGTTTTAAAATAGCTTCCCGTAAAGCTTTATTTCAACCTTCTGAGATTTCCGGTGTGAAACGTCCTGAGAATTTAGATGATGTGGCCTTTTGGCCGATACTCAAGCTGGCAAAATTAATAAGGACCGGGCAGGTCTCCAGTGTTGAACTTTGTTCTATGTATATAGACAGGTTAAAAAAATATGGTGATTCTTTGCACTGTATCATCACTCTCACAGAAGGCCGTGCAATGGATAGAGCACACAAAGCAGATGCCGAAATCGCCTCAGGTACATACAAAGGTTTGCTTCACGGTCTTCCCTGTGGTGTAAAAGATTTGCTAGCCATGAAAGGTTATCCTACAACATGGGGTGCTGTTCCTTACCGGGAGCAGATTATTGATGAAGATGCGGCAGTAATACATAAACTGGAAGAGGCAGGTGCTGTAGTAGTAGCAAAGCTGTCCATGGGTGCGTTGGCATGGGGTGATGTTTGGTTTGACGGGACAACGCGCAACCCATGGAATAAGGATCAGGGATCGTCTGGCAGTTCTGCGGGATCTGCTTCTGCAACATCTGCGGGACTCATTGCATTTTCCATTGGTACAGAGACATGGGGCTCAATAGTATCGCCTGCTGCCCGTTGCAGGGTAACGGGATTTCGGCCAAGTTTTGGCAGAGTGAGCAGGACTGGCGCAATGGCTCTTTCCTGGAGTATGGACAAGATTGGTCCAATATGTCGCAGCGTTGAAGGATGTGCCGCAGTGTTTAATGCAATCAACGGAATTGATGATGAGGATATGAGCTTGATAGACATCCCATTTTCATATAAATCCGGACAGGATTTAAGTAAGATGCGTATAGGGTATCTTAAATCGGCAATAGACAATGACTCGATTAATCAGGCCTTATATGCCAGAACTTTTGAAATTATCCGTGCTGCCGGCGGTAAGCCGATGGCCATGGAGTGGCCTGAATTTCCGGTGAATAGTCTCTCTTTTATATTAAATGCAGAGGCAGCAGCAGCATTTGACGATTTAACTTTGTCTCATCAAGATGATCTTCTAACGCGACAGCAACGCATGGCATGGCCCAATGTATTCCGGCAGGCCAGGTTTATTCCGGCTGTAGAGTATATTCAAGCTATGAGGGCAAGAACTCTTCTTATGATGCAGACAGCAGAAGTAATGAAAGATTTTGATGTGATAATTACGCCTGCATTTGGCGGTGCTACCTTGCTTTTGTCAAATCTGACAGGGCATCCGGCTGTTGTAGTTCCTGCAGGTGTAGATAAAGATGGCAGGGCCTCAAGTCTGACATTTATCGGTCAATTATTTGAAGATGGAAAAGCTCTGCAAGTTGCTCATGTTTTTCAGAAGTCCACTAACTATCATAGTGAGCACCCGGATATGGCAGCTATATTAAAATAAATGATCGATATCAAGAACTTAAATTGTTAATACACGTAAAAAATACACGTAAAAAAATTAATACCCTTATCCCAAATAACTGATCAAGGAGATCATCTATGCAACGATTGATTCGCAAATTACATCCCATGCTGCTGATGTTACTTATTGTTCCTGTGATATTTGCAGGGACACCCGAGAAGAAACCTTTGGATATTCAGGCCATAGATGAATGGAATGGTATTCGTGGCTCGGCTTTAACTCATGACGGGCAATGGTTTGCCTACTATCTTCAACCCAATGACGGTGATGGCGAAGTAATTCTTCGTTCAACAGCGGATACTACTGAGTATCGATTTAAATCAGGAAGCACACGTTTTGGCCGTCTGGTATTTTCAGAGAACAATCGATGGCTGGCCTTCACTCGTTATCCTTCAAAGGCTGAATCAAAGAAGGCTAAAAAATCCAAGAAGCCGGCCAAAAATAAATTGGTGCTGGTGAAACTGTCTGATGGTGAAGAGATTGAGTTCGAAAAGGTTAGCTCATTTGCTTTTTCCGGTGAAGATGGAACATGGCTGGCCATGGCTAAATATTCTGATAAAAAGGGTAAGGATAAACCCAAAGGTGCAGACCTGATTCTACGTGAGCTGGACACAGAAATGCAGATGAACTTTGGCAATGTATCTGAATATTCATTCAACAAATCCGGCAAATGGCTGGCTATGACTATAGATGCTTCAGATCAGGCCGGCAATGGAGTTTGGGCGAATCATATGCCCACTGGTAAGCTGCTGGTACTTGACTCTGACAAAGCTTTCTACAAGAAAATTACCTGGACTGAAGAAGGTGACGCCCTTGCTTTGTTAAAGGGTGAAGAAAATGATGATTATGAACATAAGCTTTATAAAGTTCTGGGATTTAAAAAATTTAAATCATCCGGAGCAGAGAAAGTAATATTTGATCCTGCGGAATTTGATATATTTCCTGAAGATTTCACAGTCTCTGATAAGAGAGCTCCTTCATGGTCAGAGAATTTAACAGGTATCTCATTTGGTATTCATGATGCGGAATTGACAGATAAGGCACAAGAAAAACGTATCGCGGATGCTGAAAAAGCTGAGGAAGAAAAGGCAGAAGATACAGAAGAAGATGAAAAGGGAGATAAAGATACAAAGGAAGAGAAAAAAGGAAAAGCTGGTTCCAAGGTTAAAAAAGACGATGAAACATTGCCAAAATTGGTGATATGGCATTGGCAGGATGACAGGCTTCAGTCTCAGCAGTGGGTTGAGAAAAAACGCGATGAAAATTACAGTTATCTATGCTACTACAAACCTGGTACCAATCAATTTTTCCGTTTGGCAGATGATCAAGTACGCAATGTAAGACTTGCCGATAAGGAAGCTTATGCAATTGGCCGGGATAATTCCCCGTATATGCCACAAGGTTCTTTGGATGGCCGGTATTATAATGATATCTATGTGATTGATTTGCAAACAGGTCTGCGAAGGAAGGTTCTGGAAAAAATTCGCTGGTTCTATAATTCTTCACCTGATGGCACACATTTTCTTTATTATAAAGACGCTCATTTCCATACATATGATATGCGGTCAGGAAAAGATTATAACATATCTTTGAATGTCCCTACCAGTTTTGTTGATCTTGAAAATGATATAAATATAATCAATCCGCCTGTCAGGCCGCAGGGTTGGTTAAAAGATGGTAAAGGTGTTCTGCTCTCTGATAACTGGGATTTATGGAAGCTTGATGTTCATGGCCGTCAGGGTGTTAATCTTACAAAGAATGGAAAAACAAATAAAATCCGTTTTCAGCGGCGTTTCCGTATTTATCCGGATGAAAAAGGCATTGATTTTTCGCAGCCGCAATATTTTAGAATGTACGGTGAATGGACGAAAAAAGGTGGTATTGTCCAAATTAATAAGGGACAGGCCGGTGGCCGTCGTCTTTTCTGGGATGATGCAGTTTATAGTAGATTGATTAAGGCAGAAAATGCTTCGGTATATCTTTATACAAGAGAGACCAACAGTGATTTCCCCGATTATTACCGGGCTGATGGTAACTTAAGTGATGGTGTCCGTCTAACAGAAGCGAATCCGCAGCAGTCAGAAACAGCCTGGTGTGCCGGTGTAAAACTTATTGATTATAAGAATACCCGCGGAGAGAAGATGCAGGGTGCGCTCTATCTTCCTGCCGGATATGAAGAGGGTGAATCCTATCCCACAATCGTTTATATGTATGAGAAACTGAGCCAGAATGCCAATCGTTATCCTGCGCCCAGGCTCTGGGTCTATGAGCATACATTCCACACTTCAAATGGCTATGCAGTATTGAATCCTGATATCACGTATAAAATAAATGATCCCGGTATTTCAGCTGTTGAATGTATTCTACCTTGTCTTGATGCAGCTATTGCTTCAGGAATTGTCGATGAAAAGAATGTCGGTATTCACGGACACTCCTGGGGCGGGTATCAGACAGCCTTCATGATTACTCAGACAGACCGGTTTAAAGCGGCCATTGCAGGTGCGCCTTTGACTAATATGATTTCTATGTATTCATCAATATATTGGAATTCAGGTAGTTCAAATGCATCAATTTTTGAGTCTATGCAGGGTCGTTTTTATGGTGGTTTTTGGGGGGATAATCTCAACGCATATCAGAGGAACTCTCCTGTTTATTTTGCCCAGAATGTTAATACACCGCTTCTGCTGAATCATAATGATAAAGACGGTGCTGTAGATTACAATCAGGGTGTTGAGTATTTTAATACACTTCGCCGTATGGGTAAACCTGTTGTAATGCTTGAATACAAAGGTGAGAATCATGTTATTAGAAAATCGGAAAATCAAAAAGATTATCTGATGCGTATAAAACAGTATTTTGATTATCATCTGAAAGGCGCAGAAGCACCATTGTGGTGGTCTGAGGGTGTAGATTATCTTGATCTGGATGAGCATTTAAAAGAGCAAGTGAAGCTGAATAAACGTCCTGAAGAGAAAAAGGTCGTAGAGAAAGACGAAAAGGAAAAGACAGTTGAAAAAGAAGTGAAAGAGTAGATCTCTGTTTGTATAGATAATTTTTAATAGCCCCTGTAGCAATGCAGGGGCTATTTTGATTTGATTTTAGTATGTCCTGTCAATTTGCTGTTAATTGTTTTGATTATAAGTTAGTTTTGGCTATTTTTTTTTGTAGCGATTTAATTTTCGGAGTTTCCGGGAATATAATTTTAAAACAAGTTCCATTCTCTCTGATAACCGTCATACTGGCATCCAGTTGTTCAATTAAAAGATGAATAAGCCGCAGGCCCATTGAGTCCGGATTATCCATGTCAAATTTAACCGGAAGACCAATGCCATTATCTGAAATAATGAGTTGATAGTGCTGGTGCGGTGCATGTTTCAGTTCTATTATGATACAGGGATTATCTGTATTCTTGAATGCATGTTTGAATGCATTTGTTATTGTTTCATTGATGATAATACCGCATGGGATTGCATTGTCTATGCTCAACAGTATGCCCTCAATGTCCGTTTTTATTGTAATAACATAACCGGATGAGTACATGGCTTGAAGCTGCCTTGTCAAATTTTGGATATAGTTTCTCATGTTGATTTCAGAGAAATTGTTGGATTTGTATAGTTGTTCATGAACCAAAGCCATTGATATGATGCGACTACGCATATCTTCAAATGCTGTTATAGCCTGTTCTGTGTTAGTAATGCGTTTTTTCTGCAGGTTCAAGAGGCTGTTTATGACCGTTAGATTATTCTTTACACGATGGTGAATTTCTTTAAGAAGCATCTCCTTTTCACGCAGATTACACTCAATTACCAGGGACATTTGTTCTCTTTGTTTGATTTCTTCACGAGCCTTTTCCAGACTCAGTCTTGTGTTGTCGGCAAGTAGATGGGCCATAAATGCTGTTAGAATGATCAATGTGGAAACAATAATGAAGTCACTAAAACTGGATGTTGGCGGAGGCTTTACAGTATACCAGCCATAAGATGCACCAAGGGCAATCCAGGCAATGCTTAGCACTGTTATAAGAGTTAATATAATGAAGTGCCGTTTGTCCAGCAGTAGACTCATAAGTATAAGTATTCCGGGGTATGCAAATAATGCCAGATCACGGATACCGTAACTGTAAGTGGCAATAGCAGTCACCTGGGCTAATACAACCAGGGCGGTGACAAAAATTGCCAGTCGTAATTTTTGTTTCTTTAACAGTATAAAAGCACTGTTAAGAAGTAAGTATCCTGAAATTAATAGTCTGACTTCATGGTTGTCGTGTATAAGGAGTTGGATAAATATAATTATACTATAATAGATCGGGAGTATGCATAAAATTTTAATCAGGATACGTGCAATTTTATTTTCTTCTTCTGTGGGGAACTGAGGGATGTGTAAAATTTGTTTTAAGTATTTTTGCATAAGGGCACTCATGACATTACAATTGGTAATGGTTTTCCCCCTGAGGGTGAAGTTAATAAATATTTCGCAAGAAACGGGCCATGCATAACAGGTCGGATTACTCTTCTTAAATCCGACAAGAAATTGGCCCACGAAGCCTACGAAAAAGAACGAAGAAGCTCCCAGAGCATGGCACACGGATGACACTGATTACACGGATCAGAGCGGATCTACATGGATGCCCGGAGTAAATAAACAAGGTGTCTCCCCGGTTATCTTTTGGCTGGGGTCTATTCTTAGCAGGATCTGTGTTTTATCCTGTGAGTAAATGATAGACAACAAGAATCAGACAGGATAACAGGATTAACAGGATATACCAGAGATCTGCAAACTGCTTTTTCATCCAGTAGATCCTCAGAATAAACACCGGGTGTTGAATTACAACTATCATATGGAATGCATACAGAATTAAAATAATTCAACACCCGGTGTTTGAATCTTATACAAGATCAGTAGCCCATTTTAACAACACACATTTCATGATAATTGTCAATAGATCCATCTTCTGAAACAGTATGTTGCATTAACGTCAATGGCATATTATCTTGATGTGGGCAATGTGAAATAAAAAAATAAAGGAGTATATAATGTGTGAAATTCCGGCTGTATTAAATTTAATAAATCTCTCAGGGCGTGTTGCGGTGATTTCGGGTGGGGCATCGGGAATTGGTCTGGGAACGGCAAAGCGACTGGCCGAATGCGGGGCCAGGGTAGGTATTATTGACATCAACGATGAACATGGTGCTGCTGCAGTAGCTCAGATAGTGGCACTGGGTGGTCAGGCGATATATGTTCAATGTGATGTACGCAAGGCAGAATCATGTAAAGCCGCTGTAGAGGCAATTGTGGATAGATTTGGGAGCATTGACATTCTACATAATAATGCCGGTGTGGCAGTGAGAAAGAATGCCGTGGATCTTGAACCTGAAGAGTGGGATCTGGCGTTGGACGTCTCGCTAAAAGGTCAGTATCTTCTGGCCAAATATGTTATTCCCGTCATGCAGAAAAATGGTGGCGGATCCATAATAAATACCGGTTCCGGATGGTCTCTGCGAGGGGGTGAAAATGCTCTTGCATACTGTGCCATGAAGGGCGGCAGCCTGAATATGACAAGGGCAATGGCACTTGATCATGGCAGGGACAATATCCGTGTCAACTGTATATGTCCCGGAGATGTTGATACTCCCATGCTGCGTTCCGAGTGTGAACAACTGGGTGGAACCTATGATGAAAATTATAAAGATGAGTGTGCGGAACGTCCTCTTGCGCGTCTCGGTACCGTTGAAGATGTTGCAAATGCCGTTCTGTTTTTAGCAAGCGATATGTCAACCTGGGTGACAGGAGCTCATCTTGTAGTTGATGGCGGCGGCATTGCCGGTTAAGATAAAGATCACTTGTTAAAAAGGATAGGTAGTGAAACGATTAATTGTAATGGCATTGACGATCATCGTATTGGTTGCAAGTTGCAGCAAGCCGAATGAAGCATTGCCGGAAAACTATGCAGATGTGCTTGATATAAAAAATGTTCCGACAGCTGCCGAAGATTGGTCAGCATATAGTTTCAGTGATCTGGGTGCATGGTTTGGTTTTGCACTGCCGGATTCAGGACACTGTCCAGGCGGCTTCGTCGGTCCTTTTCTGATGACTTCCGGCAAATGGCTGGGGCCTTCAATAATGGGATTGATACTTCAAGACGCAGAAAGCGGAAGTGAATTTGATTGGGCGGACGCATCCTGTGTGATAGAATATCTGCCCGGGCGTCTGCATCAAAGTTATAAATTTATTGATTTATCAGTAAGTCTGGATCTTGTTTTTATCTCAAATCGTTCGGCATTAATGCGGGCAGTAATTATCTCAGACAAAGACAGGTTCCTCAATATCTCTTATAGGGGCAAGGCTTTTTCATCTTTATTCTCGCAATCAGCTGATGATAATAGAATGATACTCGATTTGGCCGGCACTGATGAGGCATGTATCATGCTGGATAGTTTAATGAGCTGGAAATTTGACATATCCAATGATTCCCGCTCCTATCGCGCATATGCTGATGCGCCAGCGGCTTTGAAGAAAGATAGATCATTTTCTATGAGCAGTGTGTTTGCGTTGACCTTTAAATCCTCAGAGTGGCCTGATGAAAAGATTATAATAGAGAGGGCGTTGAAATCTCCCAATAAGATGATTGACCTGAATAAGCAACGCTGGGCCGGCTATTTGAGAAATGTATTGGAGTCAAAGATATCCTTTGCAGCCAGGCAGGACTACATGCGCGTGGCAGTTAAATCGCTTATGACATTGGTACACAATTGGAAATGTGCGAGGGGAGATTTATTGCATGATGGATTTTTTCCCTCAGCTGCTGCGTGGTATTTCAATGGTTTCTGGGGTTGGGATACATGGAAGATAGCAGCGGCATGGGCTGTGTTTGCGCCAGATGTAGCCAAAGATGGTATTCGCGCAATGTTTGACTATCAGAATGAGTACGGCATGATTGCAGATGTAATTTATGCAGACAAGAGAGAGAATAACTGGCGGGATACAAAACCCCCGCTGGCAGCCTGGGCTATTTGGTCTATATATGAAAATGATCATGACATAGCCTTCCTTGATGAGATGTGGCCGAAGTTGAAAAAGTTCCACCAGTGGTGGTACAATGAACGCGACCATGATGGCAACGGCCTATGTGAATACGGCTCGACTGACGGCACCCTAATAGCGGCCAAGTGGGAGAGCGGCATGGATGATGGCCTGCGTTATGATGCTACATCTATGCTGAAGAATTCTGATACGGCCTGGTCTATGGATCAGGAGTCGGTTGATTTGAACAGTTATCTCTGCATGGATAAAGATTATCTGGCCTTGATTGCCACAGTTCTGAGTAAAAATCATGAGGCGGTTCGATACAGTAAAGAGGCGTTGGAATTGCGCAAACGCATTCGTGCGCATTTTTGGGATGAGGAAGATGGGTATTTCTATGATATACGTCTTAAAGACAGAGCATTTATAAAGGTAAAGGGTCCGGAGGGCTGGATACCTTTGACGTGGAATATCGCTACAGAGGAGCAGGCTTCCATGGTGCGTGCCCATATGATGGATAGCTTACAGTTTGCAACTTATATTCCGTTTCCAACTATTCCGGCAGATCATAAAAAGTTTATGACTGGTTACTGGCGCGGACCTGTATGGCTGGATCAGGCAGGTTTTGCTGTGAGTGCATTGAGGAATTATGGATATATTGAAGATGCTGGCAAGATGATGCAAATGTTATTTGAGAGGCCTGTTGGTCTGTTTAATGCAGATGCGCCTATCTATGAAAACTATGATCCCCGTAATGGAGATGCAATGAAAGCACCTTATTTTTCGTGGTCAGCTGCTCATTATGTGATGATGTTTCAAGGGCGATAGAATATTGCATTTTTCATCGGGGGACTGCTGAAAAACCCAGTGTGTTTAAGTAAGAAAACAGAGATGAAGAGAAATAGCACACGGAAAGAACGGATTAGACGGATTACCTTCCTGGTCAATGCAAAAAATTTTTCCACTTTATTTTTCATTATTGATCTTATACAACAAATTTCTTAAATTCTTTATATTCAGGTATTAAATATTTACCAAGGAGCCCCGGTATGGCCTCAGCCATAGAGGAATCAGTAATGATAGAGACATTCAAGACAGTGGGGCAAGGCCATGTTTTTGCTCATTGGGATTCGCTTAATGCTGCGGCCCGTCAGAGATTACTGAATCAACTTGCTACAATAGACCTTGATCAACTGAATCTTTTTAAGCAGCTTATTCTAGGGTCCGATATTAAAAATGAAGATGAAGGCGGACTACACCCAGTAGAGTATATCGGTATTCCGAATAGTGATGATGAGGTCGCCGGGGCTGAACATGCCAGGCAATATGGCGCGACCTTGATACGCCAGGGGCGGACAGCGGCATTTGTTGTAGCCGGAGGCCAGGGTTCGCGTCTGGGTTTTGATGGGCCCAAGGGCAGTTTTCCTGTGGGCCCGGTTACAGACCGTCCTTTATTTCAGATATTTGCAGAGAAGATACTTGCTGCTTCACGCCATTATGGTGTTGCCATTCCCTGGTACATTATGACCAGTCATGCCAATGACGCTGAGACGCGGATATTTTTTAAAAAATATAACTATTTCGGACTTGATCAGGAAGATGTTTTCTTTTTCGCTCAACGCATGATACCCGCTCTTGACGATCAGGGTAGGTTGATCCTGGATAGACCGGATCATGTGTTTGTGAATCCTAACGGCCATGGCGGCGCACTGCTTGCACTAAAAGAGAGCGGCGCACTTGCAGATATGCAGAGAAGGGGCATTGATGTTCTCTCGTATTTTCAGGTTGATAATGTACTGATCAAGCCAATAGATCCGCTTTTTATCGGATATCATTCACTGGCAGGTGCGGAGATGTCTTCAAAGATGCTGATTAAGAGAGACCCATGGGAGAAAGTCGGCGTATTCGGGCGTATAAATGATCAGTTGAGCGTTGTTGAGTACTCTGACCTCTCCGATGAAGACAAGTGTGCCAAAGCTGAAGATGATTCGCTTAAGTATGGTGCTGGGTCTATTGCCATTCATTTGTTGCAGCGCGACTTTATCAATAAGCTGACTGTTGCGGGGCTCAGGCTGCCCTATCATCTGGCGCATAAAAAAATTCCCTTTGTGGATGAAGCCGGTGAACAGCAGGTGCCGGAATCCCCGAATGGTTACAAGTTTGAGACATTTGTTTTTGATGCACTCAAAGAGACATCTGCTTCGGTAATACTTGAAATCAGCAGGGAAGAGGAGTTCAGTCCTTTGAAAAATCAGGCAGGTGATGATTCTATTATAACGGCACGCCGGGACCTGGTTGCTCAATATGGTGCATGGATTGAGGACGCAGGTGTTGCCCTGCCCCGTAATGCAGATGGCAGGATTAATTTGAACATTGAGATCAGTCCCTTGTTTGCTGATGATGCGGATGCCTGTAAGGCGAGGGTGCCAAAAGATATGAAACTACAGGATCCGTTGATTTTAATAGACTAACAGGGGAGTAAAGCTATGGTTGAAAGTCTGTTAAGAATATTTAATGATCCTTTGATAGGAAAGGGTTTGCTGTCTGTATTGACTGTTGTAATTATCTTCATGTTGGCGGTTGGGCTGCGGCGTATCATTAAGCCCTGGATTAAAGATGAAGAGCGAATTAAGATAATTTCAAACACCATACGTTATACAACATGGGCAATAACAGCCGTTCTACTCTTTCTCATATGGATCTATTCAAGGCTTACTGATTATGTAGATGCGCATTTTGAAAATGATGCATTTCTTGATAATCTTCTTATCAGTGTGGTCTGGTGCGTTTTTTTTGCATTGATTTTCTATGTCGCCCGCAGAATGATTGCTGCCCAGTTTACAGACGGTCAGAAAAAACAGCAATATGTTAGTTGGAGTCGCTCCGGATTTATCGTTTTGATACTGTTGATCTTGGTACGTATCTGGGCATTTGATGAGCAATTCCAGCTTTTTCATGATCCGTTAATGCAGAAGTTGTATAAATCTACATTTATGCTAATTATAATCTATGTTCTTAATATCGCGGTCAGGCGTGTAATTAATTCTTTAAAATTGAGTATTGCACAACGGCATGCCTACAGAAAAAGAGCCGGTTATATCTCGGCACTAATTTATTTTGTATCACTCTTTCCCATCTGGGCCGGCACTACTGCTCAGTGGACTACAATACTTTCTGCTATGGGTGCGGGTATTGCACTGGCCCTGCATGAGGTGCTTTTAAATTTTGCAGGCTGGGTCTATCTCATTGTCAGGCGACCGTTCAGGACAGGTGATCGTATTGAACTTGGTGGTGTTGCAGGAGATGTAATAGACATACATATTTTTCAGGCCACACTGCTGGAGATTGGTAATTGGGTTGATGGTGATCAATCTACAGGAAGAGTTGTTCACCTGCCGCATGGCCAGATTTTTCGTAAACCTCTGTTTAACTATACAAAGGGTTTTGAATATATTTGGAATGAATTCAGTACTATTATAACATTTGAGAGTAATTGGGAGGCGGCCAAGGCAATTTTGATGGAAGCCGGCGATGAAGAGAGCGAGGATATTCAGAAGAAAGTACAGAGCCAGATTAAGAAAATGGCTAAAGATTATCTTATTTACTACAAAACATTTACGCCTATTGTATATACCAAGATAGAAGATAGTGGTGTAAAATTGACTCTGCGTTACCTGGTTGAAGCAAAAAACAGGAGAATGACAGAAAATAATATTAGTCAATTTGTACTAAAGGCCTATGCCGGTGTCGATGATATTACTCTTGCATATCCAACCTACAGAATTTACAAGCAGGTTGATAGTCATTGATAGAATTTGATTTTGTTTTGTGATTACTTAATTGAGGACTAGACTTACGAGCTCAAAGATTAATAAAAAAACAGGCCGCTCAAGACGCCGTTGGCCCTGGTTTATCCTTCTGACCATTTTACTTGTGCCTTTGCTGGCTACATTGTGGTTGGCCTGGCTGGCTCCGGCGGAAACAACAGCAGACTGGCTTGCTGAAACAATCTCGAATACAGTTGATTTTCCTGTGGAACTGGGTAGGGTGCGGGTCAATGTTTGGGGCGGGCTTGATATTGAAGATTTAACTGTGTTTTATCCTGAATCCGGGAATAGCGATAGAGCCAGAGATTCCCTCCTGGTTATCGACAAGGTGACAGTGCGTTACAGATTACTGCCGTTGTTGCGTAGACAATTTGAGGTGGCGGCAATCAGCCTTGAGAGGCCTCGCGCATTTATTGATCCGGTAAAATTGGCTGCATTGACTTCCGTTGAGACTGAGGCCAGGGCCAGTGGTATAGCTCAATCTGACAGCATCATCTTAATGCCGATGATGCCGGTTGACCTCAATCTTAATAATTTTTCCATTGAAGACATGGTCCTTGAGATTGTATTGCCAGATACATTGCCTTTGCATTCAATCGAGCTTTCAAGCTTTTCATTTTCAATAGATGATCTTTCAATCCCCAGAGAAGGGCTAACTAATCCCGAGAAGGCTTGTGGACGTTTAAAGTTGCTTGTTGAAAAAGGCCAATTAACGCTGGGTTGGCCTGAGACCGAGCAAGTAGTTCCGCTATCTCTTGATTGGAGTGCTCATTGGGAAAAAGGAGGGGCCTGGACAATAGTGGGAGACCTGGCTCTGGATCAATGGGTGTTGAATCTGGACGCAGCGGGTGAAGGCCCCGGTGATTCGGCCTTGCTTCACAAGGCGAGCCTGAAACTGAATGAGTCTGAAATAATTGAAATGACAGGCAGTTATCAGAAGGACGCCAGACTATCTCTTAAGTTGGATTCTTCTCCGGTAGTTTTGCAGCATATAATTGATTCTGCCAGGCGATTGGCCGGCCCTTTTCTGCCCCCTGATTCTTTGATCCCTGAACTTTATGGATCCATTCGGCCCATTTCGGGCGAGCTTTCCGGAAATTTCGATGCCATATCCTTTTCGCTCTATTCCAATCTGGAAAATTTTTCAATGGTTTTGCCGGACAGCATTATTGATATCAGCCCGATTAATGCCGTTGTGCATGCAGAGGGTGTGTTGAATAAAGATGGTCTTGAGAAAGGGACTATCACGGCAGAGGCATTGTTGCCTTCGTTAGTCCTTGCTATCTCTGATTCAACCAGTCTGGAATTTGGTGCATTAACATGTAATATCCATTCGACATTGGATAGTCTGTTTATGCCGGATTCGGCGAGTTTGAGCCTGCGCTGTCAGGATGTTCTCAAGGGCAGCATGCTGCTGGAGGCAGAATGGCAGAGAGGATCTTCGCTCGAATGGCAGCAGATGGCTGCACAGATCAAGGTGTCTGCGGATTCAACGCTGCTTGATGCATTGCCTATGTTACCCTCACCAATTACAGGCAATCTTGGAATGAAGCTGGGAATAGTGCTGACTCCAGGAGGTAATATTGATCTGAATCTTAATGCCAATGTTGATTCTCTTAGCTATATCTTTCAAGAGCAGACAGTGTATGCTCCGCCAATTATCTTAAAGGGATTAGCCAGGGCTCGATGGCCTGATTTTGAATCGCCCTTTGAGCTTGATAGCCTTTTGCTGGATGCAGTAGATGGTATTCATGCCCGTTTTAGTGGTCAATTTGTACCTGAATCAGCCTCTTTCAACGGAAGACTTGAAGAGCTGTCTATAGACAATCAGGTTATGTGGTCATACCTGCCTGCTCCGTTACAGGAACAATTGACTGGTTTGAAAATCAATGGATATGAATCATTAATTGCGAATATGCAAGGATCCCAGGTTGAAGATTCTACTCTGCTGGACCTCGGCGGTCTTGCGAATGTCGGGCCTGTCTCTATAGATTGGCCTGAGAATGACCTTTCAATTCAGTCAGTTGGTGCAGAGCTTGGTTTTAAGAGTGATCGAACCGGTTATTCCGGCACATTTCAAGTTGATGTGGTGAATACTTGCATCAGGACATTGAGAGACGCTCCCTTTGGCCATATTGATCTGAGTGCCGGATGGTCATTTAAGAATATGGATTCTCTTTTAATCCACAGCGGAAGATTAGCATCTACATTTGGACTGTCAGGCAGTTTTGATCTTACGTTGGCAGGATTAATAGCTGGTATACCTCAATTACAGACAGAGATTCGGATAGGCTTCCATTCACAAAAATATCTGCCACTTGTTCAACAGATTTCAATGGCAGGAGATCTTGATCTGCATGCCTCGGTTGTATTTGATCTACAGCCTGGCGGGTGTGTCGATCTCCGGGGTAAAATTCTGGTAGATTCGCTATATTTCAAGATAGATACATTGATCAGTGCTGGGCCTGTGTATGCAGATCTGCCTTTTAATATGAGCTTTAATCCTGATTTGATGCGTTTTAACATAGAGCAGATGCAGGAGAGACTAGATACTGACGATTATGCCTTACATCAGGAATCTTACCGAAAACATATGCCCGGCATTGGTTGGCTGCGCATAGATTCCATCACTGTCATGGATCAGAAAATTGGTCCTGTTGAGGTGGATACACGTATAACGGGTGGGCAGTTTGAGATACCGTGGATGAATATACGCGGCCTCTCAGGCAATATAGGAGCATCTCTATATGTAATTGCACAGGGGGGTGTTCTTGATAGTCTGGCTTATGGATTTTCCATGGATGTTGCACGCATTAATTCCGCTGCTTTGCTCCGTTCCGGTAATAAGTACAAAGCGGCATCAGAGCTGAACGCTACAACTCGTTTTACCGGTAAAGGAGTAGATTTTAAGCGTGATGTGGATATAAACGGCTATTTCCATATAACCAAAATCGGTCCGGAGTTTGCCAGTACACTGCTAAGTGGAATGGATCCTAAGGGACGTGACAGAAATATTCGTCTTACACGGCGACTCTTGAATATGGGCTGGAAACCGCGGCTCTTTTCATTTGAGATGAGGCATGGTTATGTATATCCTTCACTTGTCCTTGATCAGCCATGGTTCTCTCCAATACGTCTTCCTGAGCAGATGGGATTAGGCCGTCTGCCAGTGGCATTTTTTATTCAAAATATTAACATGTATTCTCAATAGAGGAGTTATGTATGCGCTATCTATCACGTTTGTTTATGGCAGGACTTTTTCTGATGCTGGCTGCTTGTGCAGTAAAGGCACCTGAGGTTCGTGTAACCGGAGAACGTACAGCCCTGGAACAAGAAGTTCTGGGTGCATATGAAGATCTGGAAGAAGATACATGGATGTTGGCCTCAACAAGATCGAGTAGAAATAATAAGAGACCTGTTTTCTCTCCGGAGAAAAAGAGAGTGCTTGATGCTTATCGAACAATAAAGTTTAACAAGGATGATGTCGATGAGTTGAAGCGGAAAAAAATTATCGGTGAAAATAATAACGGATTGCTTGAATCTCGTCCTGCAAAAGAAAATGCCAGCCAGGATGTGCGTGCATTGGCTGATTCTGTGATAGAGGAACAGAATAATGCCAGGTCTGTAATTGTTCAGCGAATGATAGAGGTCAATCCTGCGCTTCAAAATACAGAAAAAGATGAAATTATGTCTGAATTTGCACGTATGAATCAGACTAATTCTGCTAAAGGTACCTGGATTCAAATGTCTAATGGTACATGGATAATCAAGTAAGTGTACAGAGTATTCATTAGATTAATTATTATCTTTTGTGGACTGGGTCTTGTTGGAGCCGGTGCACAGTCATTAGAGGGCATGCGTCAAATCACAACGCATCCTTCTGATGATTTCCAGCCGGCTGTATCTCCGGATGGCCGCTGGCTGGCTTTTGTATCCAATCGTTCCGGTAATGCGGATATCTGGATCAAAGCTCTGCCCCGCGGTCATGCCTTGCAAGTTACAGAACATCACAGTGCTGATACTCAACCTGTTTGGCGGCCGAATAGTAAAGGACTGGTATTTGTCTCTACCCGCCGCGATGCCAGAGGAGATCTCTGGCGCATTGACATTGATAAGAATACAGGCAGAGTAAAAGGTAAAGCCCGTCAACTGACATCATATCTGGGTGTTGATCGAGATCCTGTTTATTCACCTGACAGAGCATGGATTGCGTATACTTCGGATCGCTCCGGATATAAAGAGCTGTGGATTCGAGAGAGAGGCACTGGAAGTATGCATGCGCTGAATATTCGCGGATCTATGCCTGCAGTATCTCCAGATGGTCGATGGATGAGCTTTGTTAATGAGCATGGCGCACTTGCACTTACATCTTTGATTGACAGATCTATTACAGTTATAGATTCAGTCTCCGCTGTTATTCTCGATGGATACTCCTGCTGGACTATAGATTCAGCTTCACTGATTTTTATGCGTATTAATCACGATAGTGATGGCGATGGTCTTATTACCCCGGCAGACTATGGAGCTCTATGGCATGTTGCTGTGGATAGCATTGGTTTTACAGCTCCGCCAATGAAGATTTCTGTCGGTCTGGAGAATGAAGATTTTCCGTGCAGGCTGGATTCTACTCATTTTGTTTTTTCGAGAGATGAGGCCGGCCGCCGGGATTTGTGGACGCTTCCTGTTGATGGGCTTTTTCCACGTATGCGGAATGCGGCAGAGCAGTATCGTCTGGTACTTGATAAAAGTCTTGGTTGGATAACACAACAGGGGTTGGAGCAGGCCTTGCTGGGTTACTCCCGTGTTGAAGAATATTTTCCGGATGATACGCATTGGACTGCCAGAGCAATGTTTCAGATGGCTGAACTCAACAGGTTGATGGGGCGTATGTCATTGGCAGAATCTCTATTTGATTCACTTGCCACGGATATGGACATTGCAAATGTAACACGCAAGCAGGCTAAAATTAAAATTGCCGCTTTGCCTGACAAGTCAAGAGCCATACGCTTGGAAATTTGTGACTCATTAATCCAGGATGGTGTTTATGGCCGTCAGGCTGCTGAAACATGGATGATAAAGGGAGATCTGTACGGGGAGGCTGAGAATTGGAATACAGCATTAGGTGCGTATGAGACAGCGCTAAAAGAGGTCTCTTCCGGATCAAATATATGGGCTCAGATTCATGTTAATATGGGAGACGCTTGGCATCATCTGCAAATGAGTGAAGAGGCTGCCGCCCATTATATTATTGTCCTCAACCGGATGGGACACTCGGCATTTTGGCGGGAACGTGCAGGACGCAAATTATGGAATATGGCACCAAAAGATGCTGCAACCAGAATTATAAGGATTCATGATTTAGCCGCTCGCGCTGATGCATCTGTAATAGTTCATGCACTGGCAGGACTTGAGACAGCGGCTGTACTTGAGCGAGATGGCCGCCTTGAACAGGCAGAGCGTGAGCTCAGACATATGACCCAAGATACAGTGCTGCCGGACTGGGCACAGCTTGAAGCGGCTTTGAACAGGGCCAGGATATTGGCGGATCTGGATCAGGAGACAGAGGCTATTAGATTGCTTGATGCCATGGCTGGCAGTTCTCAGGGAATTGCAGATGATCCTTCTACATATCGGGCTAATTCACTGTTATATAATTTATTGTCTCAATCCGGCAGACGGCTAATGGCTCATTCTGACTTTGCTCTGGCTGAGTCAAGGCTTTCAAGGGCGGTTATTCTGCGCCCTGACCAGATGGATATAAGACGCTTATGGATTGAAGCGGCATTCAATGCAGGGCATATTGAAACAGTAATTGACCGTTTATCAACGGCCCTGCAGCTTAAGCCGGAAGATCCAATATTACTCTACAGCCTGGGTTTGGCATATTCTTATGCCGGAGAGAGGGATGTCGGTATTTTGCAGACCTCAAATGAATATCTTGAGCGTTCTTTGATTTCAGATTACCGAATGATTCATCCATACAGGACATTGAGCTTCAACTATGAGGCTTTGGAACGTCTGGCAGAGTCCGAGGCTAGTAAAAGACCGGGAGTTCTTATCAGAGTAGGGCGTACTATTATGGGGCCGCTTACATGGTTATGGGGATTGATGCCATGGACTCATGACGATACGCCTCCGGCATATTATGAATTAGCTATTGATGCGCTGATAACTGCCATTGCATTGAACGACGAAGAGGCAGATCCTGTAATGGAAGCCGCTCTGGCACAAAATCTTGCCAATAACTTCTATAATCTTGGTGAATTTGGTTATTCCAAAGCTTTTTATTATTACCAATTAAAATTAAAGCTTGATCCGAACTTTGTGAATCCGCTGCAGGAAGCAAGAATTTATGAGCAGGCCGGAAGATGTGGTATGTATCTGGAGGAGACAGATGCTGCCGATGAATATCTCAACAGAGCGGTTGAAATTTATACTGATCTGGGCCATAGTGGGCCAGCATTGCAGAATCGCCGTAGAAGGGCTTTCCTCTATCATCTCACAGGCAACTATGAAGAGGCAATAGAGGCCTATCAACAATTATTAGCGGAAGATGAAGCCGCACTAAGATGGGATGATGTAGCATTAGGTCTTCGTAACATAGCTTTTAACTATCATCTTTTGGGTGAACCTGAAGATGTCTTGATTTATGCCGGAAGAGCTGCTGCAATTCTGGAAAGAAAAGATATTCCACTTAAGCCCTCTCCAACCAGTAAGCTGCGTATTGAAATATTTGGCTGGTCTATTCCGGTTTGGGGCATGGAAGAGATAGGCGGTGCCTCTTCAGCAGGATTCACTGAAGCAGATGAAGCGGCTTTAGTCTATGCATTGATAAGCCAGAGTGCCGAGGCATTAAAAGATTTCCCCAAGGCTCTTCAATTTGAAGAGCGCCGGCTGCATATTGCAGTGGGTAGAAAAGATGGATTGGCCCAGCGAATCAGTCTCAATAGAATTGGCCGTCTCTATTTTGATCAGAGGTATTTTGAACGAGCCTGGCATGCCTTTGCCGGAGTATATAAAGCGTCTTGCAAGAAAAAAGATGCTCAGGGTCAAGCCACTTCAATATTTAATTTGGGCGAGACAGCCCTGGCTTTATTGTATAATCAAAATATATACGCAAGAGCCGATAGTGTCATTGAAATTGCCGAAGTGGACCTGGCCAAGCTTTCTGCCGGTATAGATCAAGATGATTACAGACTCTTGTTACATCACATGCTGGGCAGGATTCGTTCGGCCATGGCACATGCTTCAGCAGATGGGCAATCTGTCCGGGAATCTATCAATTTGGAATGGCGGAGACTGGACCTTTTTGATAAAGCAGAGACTCATTTTCAAATATCTCTGGAGTTGAGCAGGAAAAATGGAGATAGAAAACTTGTTGCTAAAATTCTGCTGGCTTTGTCGGAGATTGCATCTTTAACCGGCAGCTATGAAGCCGCAGAAAAATATCTTGATCAATGCAGACCGCTATATTCGGCAACTGGGAATTCAGAGCAATTATGGCGACTGGCCCTGGTTGAAGCGCGGCTCTCAGACAGAAGAAATTCTACCAATACTGTTGAAAAATATGAGCATGCTCTGGAGCTTTTAAGAGTGACACCTGTTATTCCTGCACGTGCTGAGGAGCGGCTGGCTGATATGCAAGCCCGTAGAGATATATATATTGAGGCTGCATGCGTAATTGCGGAACGTGGAGATGCGGAAGAGTCTCTGAATTTGGCAGAGGGTGGCAGACAGCAGTGGGCCGCTGATATGATAGCTCGTCATCCGCCTGTATGGAGAAGGGAACGCCATAAAATTCTTTGGGGTAATTTAATCTATGCGAGGAATCGACTTAGAGAGTTGACAGAATCAATCAGGCTGGCGAGTGCAGACAGAGTAGGATATAAGGAAATTGTGGCTTTAGAGAATGAATCCGTCCGATATGCCGAGGAGATTAATGATCTTAAAGATGATATTTTACAAGAGGATGATGTCCTCGCTTTCCTTACGGCTTCATCCTCATTTAATCTGAAATCATTTCAACAAACACTTGCGCCCGGAGACGGTGCCTTGTCTTGGATGGTGGGCAGGTCTCAGACATTGTTGTGGAATATTGATGCTGAAGATATACATGTACATATCATTCCTTTAGGACGCAGTTCCTGGCAGCGGGTAATTGAGCAGTTGGAGAGTGGTGTTCATCAAGCTCAACACGCTGTTTCTGATTCTTTGCTTCAATGGCTGGATGACAAATTGACCCAGCCTGTCAGCAGTTGGATGGCAGAGCGAGAGCATATAATTATCTGTGCTGATGATGCTCTGTGGCGCATTCCTTTTTCTGCATTAGGAAGGCGGGACGATGTATGGCTGGACAGATTGACCATCACTTTAACCGGAAGTCTGGCTGAGTATGCTCTGGCCTTTGACAGGAGGAAGATACCCGGTAACAGGGTGTTTGCAGCCGGTGATGTCTCTGATAGATGGATGGGTGGATTAGCCGAATATCGTTCTGCCTTTGGCCCCGGCCATGCAACAGAATCTTTTGTTCGTTCTCAAATGGCAGATGTAGATAGAATTTATTTTGGGAGATGGAGACGCCCCTCTCCGGCGGATCCGTTAACTGCTGCCATAATGCTTTTTCCTGATAGTGATAATGATGGAGTCTTGAAAACGGGTGATTTGTTCCAGCATGAGCTTTCTGCATCCTTGGTACTTTTTCCTGCTGAAAAACCCGGGCATACACGTGGTTGGGAGAGTATATTGGCACTTCAAAGAACTTTGCTGTATGCAGATGTGCCAACTATTACAGTACCGCTTTGGTCTGTCCCTCCAGAGGTTAAAAAGCTGTGGACAGAGACATTTCATGAGGCTTTAAAGATATTGCCGATTGATGAAGCTATGGTAGAGGCACAAACAATAATCAGGCAAAAATATCCACAGAAAATGTATTGGAGTGGTTTTACAGTATGGGGTTATGGGGGGTTGCATCCGGAAAAGATCACAGGATTTGCACAGCAAAATCTTGCAGCCAAGGTCCGCAGAGGAAGAGCTTATGAGCGTGAAGGCGGTATTGTTCAGGCATTGAGACAGTATGATGTGGCACTGTCAATGGCCCGGGTTTTGAAGGACAGTACACTCATGCAGCGGATCAATAGAGAAAAACTCAGGGCGGCCGTAACTGGAAAGCGTTGGCGTCAGGCGGCAGTCATTCAATCAGTTTTACAGACATGGACCTGCCCTGCACCTGCTTATAATGCCCTTCAAAAGGGGAAGAAAAATTTACTCGCTTTCTATCAGCGTGGTGGTCAATATTCTGAAGCAGCCAGTGTCCAGGAATCGTTTGTAAAACAAAGTGGAGATAGTGCTGCAGCAGGCGAGTATGAAAAACTTGCAATGCTTTGGGGGCAGGCTTCAAATTGGGATAAGGCTTTTGCTAATCTGGATATTGCTTTTGCAATATATCAAAGCTCCAGCGACTCTCTGTCATTGGGACGAGTTTCTCTTCGTAAGGGACGCTTGGCCTTGGAGGCAGAACGTTTTTATACGGCATATACATCACTTTCTTATGGCATCTCTCAATTTAAAATATTAGATATTCAAGGTTCATCGACATCAGAATATGAGCTGGCTGCCGGACTGCAATTATGGGGACTTGCTGCAGAGAAATTAACGCGGTATGAAGAGGCAAGAGAATATCAAACAGAGGCATTGAAAATTTTTTCGTTGGGGCAGCATGCATTACAAGCCGGACAAGGGTATCAATATCTTGCCAATCTGGATTGGAAAGAAGGTAGATACCGTGAGGCTCTGCTGAATCAACATAAGGCATTGTCCATATTTGATTCTCTTCAGGCACCCAAGCAGCAGTCCATGGGCAATACTACATTAGGGCTAATACATCATGGTCTGGGAGATATAGATAAGGCGCGATTGTATATGTCCAAAGCATTGAAAATTGCTGTTGAGACCGGAGAGCTGGCTGATCAAGCTGCCATTCGGAAGAATATGGGGCGTGTTTCGTTAAAGGAGAGAGATCTAACCTCTGCAGAAGCACATTTCCGCGAATCTGCAAGACTGGATTCGTTGACACAATCACGACGTGGGATGGCATATGATCAGAGGCATCTTGGTAGATTGGACAGGTTGAGGGGGGATTTCGCATCGGCTCAGCTCCGTCTTGATAGAGGCCTCATGCTCTCAAGGCAGGTGGGAGATGTCAGGAATATGGCGCAGTGTTATCTTGCTCTGGGTGAGATTCCGGGCACAGAGGCCCTGGCAGCACTTGACAGCGGGCTGGTCGTGACTACAAATCTTGACATGCCGGAGATCAGGTGGCGCCTTTTCAGGCAAAGAGCACGATTTCATAGAGAGGCTGGTTCTGTAGATCTGGCATTAAGAGATTATTATTCAGCAATTGGTATAATTGAAGATATGCGTAAGACCCTTGGCGCAGAGTCTTTTAAACAGGGTTTTCTTGATAGCAAGATGGATATCTATGAAGAACTGGTATCGCATCTAAGCAATAACGGGTATAAAGCCGAAGCCCTGGCTTTTGTGGAACGGAGTAAATCTCGTAATCTCATAGATATGCTTGCAAATACTGATATAGATATTGGCTCCGGGAATGAGCCGGGTGTAATTAAACTTCGTGAAGCTGAAGATGACGTAAAAGTTGCTCAGTCCCGTTTGTCTGAATGGACAGGACGTGCCTCTGCTTTAACTGCTGATCAACAAGCTGAGAAATCGCACTGGGAACACCAATTGTCACTACGACGGGAGAGAGTTCTTGAGGCAAGGACAGCTCTTGAAGCATCCAGCCCTGAACTTGCATCTTTGATATCCGTCTCACCACTCATGCCGGAGGAGATGCAGGGAGTGCTGCCGGATTCAACTCTTATGCTGGTCTATCACGTGGGTCCGGAGATAACGCGAATATGGGCCGTTAGCAGAGACGATATTATCTATGCCTCTTCTGCTTGTACGGATACAGAACTTAGCAAGACTATAGCTTCATTTCGGGAGCAGATAGACCTCAGGCTCTCTTCAGATTCAGAAGCAACTGTGTTGTGGCAGTGGCTTGCCGCACCTGTAGAGAATATTTTGAAGAATGCGGCTCATGTGATAGTAGTGCCACATGGCATACTCCATTATTGCCCGTTTTCAGCCTTAATGGACGGGTCTGGTCGGCGTTGGATTGAGAGGCAGAGCATCTCTCTTGTACCCAGTGCTACAGTACTTCGCTTCTGTCTTGATAAGGGTGCAGCCGTAGCAAGCTGGTGTGATTCGGCCTCTGTTTTAGCTTTTTCCAATCCATTGACTGAACATGATGATCTGCCATTTGCAGATAAAGAGGTAGCAGCCTTACAGCGGAGTTTTGCAAAAACAGACTCTGTTAGCGGTAGCGCGGTTACAGAGACGGCAGTGCGAGAGTTGGTTGGGGATTATTCAATCATACATTTTGCATGTCATGGTGAATATACGGCAGATTCACCACTTTTTTCCGCACTATTCCTGACTCCGGATGAAGTCGATGATGGGCGGCTGGAGGCTCATGAGATATTTGATCTGCATATGCAGTGCCAACTTGCCACCTTGAGTGCATGTGAAACAGGTCTCTCTGAGGTCACGAGAGGTGATGAAATAATTGGTCTGGCCCGAGCCTTTATATATGCCGGGGCACCAGCCTTGGTATGCAGCCTCTGGAAAGTGGATGATCTGGCTACGGCTGTATTGATGAAGAGATTTTATCGTGCATTGGCCCTGGGCGTGTCCCGTGCTGAAGCACTACGCCGTGCACAATTGGCAGTAATGAAGAATATCGGTAAAGATCCGGCATTATGGGCTGCTTTTAGTATTACGGGAGATTTTCGCTAAATTGTATTTTGCAGGAGATGTATGTTGATTGATATTGCATTAAAGGCCGCCATGGCCGCAGGCCAGCTTTTGAGAGATGGATTCGGGCATTTATCACATGCCCAGATTGATTTAAAGGGACAGGGTGACTATGTAACAGAGTTGGATTTGAAATCCGAGAATGAGATAATTCGGATAATCCGCGATATTTATCCCTCACATGCAATCTGTGCTGAAGAGTCCGGTGGCTTATTGGACCGAAACGACTATACATGGATTATTGATCCTTTGGACGGGACAGCTAATTATGTCCATGGTATTCCGATATTTGCTGTATCAATTGCAGTGATGAAGGCCGGAGAGCTTGTTGCCGCAGTGGTCTACAATCCTATTACCGGGGAGTTGTTTCGGGCGGAGAAAGGGGCAGGGGCATGGCGTGGGGATAATCGTATATCTGTTTCATCCAACACGGAACATGCTAAAGCAATGCTGTCAACCGGTTTTCCATGGCGGTCCAAGGAATTTCTTGATGGTTATATACCTGTTTTCAGGCAGCTTCTTGAACAGACTTCAGGTATGCGCAGGCTTGGTGCTGCTGCTGTAGATCTGGCTTATACGGCAGCGGGTGTATTTGACGGTTTCTTTGAGATGAGCCTGAAACCCTGGGATATTGCAGCGGGCATACTTCTTGTCCTGGAAGCAGGTGGGGTGATTACGGATTTTAATGGCGGGTCGGATTATTGGGAATCCGGTAATATTGTTGCCGGAACTCCAGTTGTCCATCCGGCTGTTTTAAAGGTGGTCAGGTCTTATCTGGGTGATATAGATTGAAATAAGGAGTCAGTATTGAAATGTAAAACCCACTATCTGTATTTTCAGACCCAATCAAAAAGAGAGCTTATTAATATTACTGATGAAGTTGCATCTGTTGTATATGACTCTGAGATTCAGGAAGGCATGGTGCTGGTCTCTGCCATGCACATAACAGCAGGTGTTTTTGTGAATGATCATGAACCGGGATTATGGCAGGATATTGATGACTGGCTGGAAACATTGGCACCTTACAGGGAAAATTATCGGCATCACAGAACAGGAGAGACCAACGGTGATGCCCATCTGAAGAGCCTGCTTGTCCACCACGAAGTCATTGTTCCTGTTACAGAAGGCAAGCTGGATCTGGGGCCGTGGCAACAAGTGTTTTATGCTGAGTTTGACGGTCGCCGGCGGAAGCGGTTGATTATTAAGGCCATGGGGGAGTAGCTAGATTAAAAGTTTGTCAGGAGTCTACAATTGACCGTTTTATATAAAAACTAACACCGGG
>JAGLOF010000119.1 GCA_023139105.1 bacterium | reverse complement strand
TACACAAAATTATTTACAGAGTCAACTTTTGCGATAATAAATTTGCAGCAACAATGACTACTTTAACTTTTAGCGGTTATGACTATGCCAAACTTGTTTCCCCAACACCTCTGTTAGCAATAGTTGGAAGCAGAGCCGAATCTGCACCAATCACCCATCATATGCTACAATTAATTGATAATAAAGAAACAACAGAACTTTTTACAATTGAAGGAGCATCGCATATTGATTTATACGATATAGACAAGTATGTGGATCAGGCGGTTGAAAAAATAAATACATTCTTTAGAAATAAGAGCAAAGAGTAAAATAAACACTAATTAGTTTCTTGGGAGTGGTAAGCAAAAGCTTGCCGCTCCTAATACTAATGTTCTTAAAGTTAGAGGTACTATATTATTTCTGAATGATACGGGGTGTCCTATCTTCTACTCTCCTTATGAATTCACTTATCGAAACATTCTAAGGATATTCTACATGCATTATAACTTAACCACTTCGAACTGGCAGTTGTAGCGCAAGACATACTTGCAGAGCAGTATAGGTTAAACAAAGGATTTCAACGACATAACTTATAATATTATATTAATTAAATGGGATAGGATTGCAATATGGAATTTCTTTTTAATGTTGATCTCTATAATGCGCTTTCAAAGAGAATGACAACAAGAAAATATGGAAATGTTGAGTTGTCTGAAAAGAATTTGTTGAAAATTCTATGGGCGGGAGTTGGTAAAAACAGGGAAAGCAATGGACGAACAGCACCAATGCCTTTAGGTGATGTAATTATAAATCTCTATGTTGCTTCAAGGGATGGTGTAATGCTTTATAATGGAGAGAAAAATTCTCTTAAATCAGTTTCAAAAGAAGATATAAGAGCTAAAATCGCTCATCAGGATTTTGTTGGAGATGCTGCAAATGTTATCATTATGACAGCAGATATTGAAAGCTACCCGGATTCGATTAATAAAGAGAGTAGAAATATCTGGACACATGCCACCGCAGGAGCAGTTGCTCAGAATATCTATCTTGCAGCGGCCTCACTTAACCTTGGCACAGCAATGATAGCCTGGATAAAACATGATGAAATTGAAAAATTGCTGCCATTAAAAAAAGTAGAAAAACCTTTTTATATAATGCCGGTTGGTAAATAAATTGATCAATTTTAATAGATTTTTCCAGAACTCAGGGAACAGGGATATTATAATTTAAGAAGGAGTAATAAAATGAAAGTTATTGCAATCAATGGAAGCCCAAGAAAAAACGGTAATACGTACGATTTGATAAATCTGGTATTTGATGAATTGCATAAAGAAGGGATAGAAACCGAACTTATTCAGCTTGGAGGTAAACAGGTGCGGGGATGTATGGCCTGTATGAAATGTTTTCAAAATGCTGATCAGCAATGTGTCAATAAAACGGATGAAATAAATGAAATTATAGAGAAAATGAGGGATGCGGATGGAATCATCCTTGGTTCTCCTACATATTTTGCCAATGTCAGTGCAGAAATGAAAGCGTTAATTGACAGAGCAGGACTCGTTGGAATTGCTAACAATCATATGTTTAAACGCAAGGTTGGCGCTGCAGTAGTAGCTGTCAGGCGCGGCGGAAGTGTTGATGTTTTTAATTCTATTAATCACTTTTTCTTCTTAAACCAGGTTGTTGTTCCGGGTTCCAGCTATTGGAATATTGGTTTTGGAATGGACAAAGGTGAGACAAAAAATGATGCTGAAGGTATTCAGACAATGAAAAATTTGGGATGTAACATGGCCTGGACATTAAAGAAATTACATGGTTAAAACTAGAGATAAGAGGCTCTATGTTGATTTGAGTGGGTTTAGAATTATAGAGAAAACTAAATAGCCACGGATTTACACGGATTGACACAGATTTGTAAAAATAGGGGTTTTAAATCAAATTCGTTGAATATCAACAATAACAACAATTTAACCTTACGATCCAATTGACTTTAACTACCCATGCGATTCGACATAGAACCAGATAAGATCAAAAAGTAAAATGAATAATAATTAGTTTTCCGGGAGCGGCAATTCTAATATACAGCACTGGTAGCTTACATTTGCACACTGCCATATAATTTAATTTGTGCTTGATAGTTTATAATGATATACACAATCATTGACAGATTCATTCCAATAAGAATATGCTGAGTCGTAGACAGCAGCAGTGAGAGTCCGGCAATAGATAACACCACTATGGTGTTCCTTGCGATGTAATAACGATATTCTGGAACGTTGACGATGTATGCAGTTTGTTTGTCAACATAGAGTAGTACCATGCCCAAAATAGCCATTAGTCGGAACTCACTAATGTTTAAATTGTCCAGGATTGCATGCCCAATCATATTTGCCAGCAGTCCGACACGTTCAACCAGGTGATGCCTATCGATTGTAACAGTTTGAACCTTGGATCGAGAAAAAAATGTTGAAGAGATATCGAATAGAATGCCGGCATAGAAGACAAACAGAGCGATACCAGGTTGAAATAGAGCAGAACTTATACTGATTAGGGTGCCAATTGTGAAGAGAGTAGCGATTCTGGAAGAAAGACCAGCTTTGTCTGGATATTTACGAGCGGCTGTAAAACACATTCCCGCAATGCAAAGTCTGGCAATACCGTAGATCAAGACAAAAAGGATGAACTTAGAAGCGATATCTGCGTTGATTACCACAGAGACAAAGACAAGTAAGAATGATGTTTTGGCCCCATTTTACCATCTCAGGATGATTTGGAAGAACCATAAAAAGTGTTGAAATTTCTTCCATGGCCTTTTTTAATGATGTTATTTCAGCATAGTTTACCGATACTGTTTCAACATTATCAATTATTTTATCATTTGCAACTGCTGCAAAATTTGCATCTTTTTCACTCAGTAACTTTACAACCTCTTTCCCTATGTTACCTGTAGCTCCGGTTACTAAAATTTTGTTTTCCATTTTTTGCTCCTTTTATTTAATATGTTTTATTCTATTACAACCAGTCTCTTGTCAAATAAAATAAAAATATACATTGAATTTTGTTTTGAAAATTGTATATCTTTTGTAGATAATTGTATATGATTAGGACAAAAAAATGATTAAATATATTCTGATAATGGCACTCATTTTTGTTAATTGTGGAGATCAATATCCAACAATAACTCCCAAGTATGTAACAACGGGTCAGATAAATTTTAAAGGAATAGATGGTACAAAAAAGAACGCAATTTTTTTATATTCCGTACCAACACAATACCTACCTCAAAAATCCTGGCCTTTACTTATAACTTTACATGGTTATGGCAGCAATGCTACGGCCTTTCATGAACTGTGGAAATCTGTGACAGACTCATTGGGATTTGTGCTTCTTACTCCACAAGGAGATGAAAGAACAGAAGAAGATTATGGTTGGACATGGGGAAAAGATGCTGAACGTGAAGTATTAATGTGTATGGATGTGGTTAGAAAAACTGTTCATATTAATCCTCGTCGGATTTATTTAGCAGGATTTTCCGCAGGTGGTAGACTTACATATTATTTGGGTTTGAAGTATTCAAATGTTTTTAAAGGAATTGCGCCATTAAGTGCATCATTTGATGAGGAGTTTTTAAAGGATAATAAAATTTTCCTTTCAAAGTTACGAGCATATATTGGACATGGAACACTAGAGAAAAATGCAGCCATAGATTCTGAAATTGCAGTTTCAAAATTGAGAGAATTAGGAATAACTGTAAAATATGTACCTTATGAAGGCATTGGACATAATCTGCCTGATCCTAAAGAACGTGAATTATTACGAATATTAGAATTTTTAGATTCTGGAAGCTGAAAACACAATTCTTTAGTGAGTAATAAATAAATAATAAAAAAGTTTCTCTTGACTTTATCCGCTATCTGCCCCATATTATTACTTAACCGCTATAATTGCTGAAAGTATAAAATTTTAGCAATTATTTTATGAGACCATGGGAGACGGGGGGATACCATGGAAAAAGCACCTTCAGGAAAAGCATCCATTCTTGTTGTTGAAGATGAACGGCTCATCGCAGAAGATGTTAAAATACGTCTTGAATATATGGGATATGATGTAGCCGCTATAGTCAGCAATGGAGAAGAAGCACTTCATCTGGCAGAAGAATACAAGCCGGATCTTGTTCTCATGGATATTATTCTGCATGGTGCCATGGACGGTATTGAAACCTCAGAAATTCTTAATGATCGCTTTAATATTCCTGTTGTATATCTAACCTCACATACTGATGATGAAACCCTGAACAGAGTAAAACTGACTCAACCCTATGGTTATGTAATTAAACCCTTTGTTGATAAAGAATTACAGGGTGTTATTGAGACAGCTTTATACAAAGCAAAAATGGAGTCAGAACTCAAGGAACGCGAGATCTGGCTGGCCACTACATTAGGCTCCATCGGTGATGCTGTTATTGCGACAGATGGTGATGGATTGATTCATTTTATGAATCCTGTAGCCGAACATCTTACGGGATGGACTGAAGTGGAAGCAAAGGGCCGACGAGCTTCAGATGTATTTAAAACTGTTGCTGAAAGTGATGATAATAAAAAAGCTGATCCGTTTCAAGCAATTTTGAGAGGGGAAAATGTAAAATTTGCCGATACAATTCAATTAATCAGGCGTAACGGCGATAGCGTATCAATTGAAGTAAATGATTCACCTATTGAGAGTGACAATGGAGAATTCCTGGGAATAGTTGTAGTATTTAAAGATATATCCGAAAGGCTTGCCAAAGATAATGCACTCAGAGAGTCCCAGGCAAACCTTGAAGCACTGGTTGAAAATACAACAGATCTGATATGGTCAATCGATCAACATTACTCTCTTTTGACATTTAACGAACGTTTTGCTAAAACATTAAACAGGGCTTACAATAAAGATATCACTCAAGGCTGCTCCTTTCTCAGCCTGTTACCGAAAGATAAACTTAATACATGGACAGTCTGGCTTGAAAAGGCCTTGAATAATGTGGCATTTCATGTAGAAGTTGAATCTATTATCCGATTTGGCCCCGGCAGTGCCGAAATATCCTTTAATCCAATTAGAGAGCGTAAGAAAGTAATAGGTGTCTCTATCTTCTTGAGAGATATAACTGAACGAAAGCAGGCTTTGCAGGATTTGGAGAAGAGTGAAGAGCGCTTTGTAAGTATTTTTCATTCTGCCGGAGATGGTATATTATATATTGATGCAAATGGTAGGATCCTTGAAGCAAATGAGGCTTTTACGCAAATTACCGGAATCCGGGGGGGGGGTATTTTAGGAAAAGGTGTTTTCACACTGGCAGCTGATCTGGTGAAATCAGAGCAGTTGCCTGGAATATTACGTAAAATTAAAAGTATTATAAATGGTGAAGTATTTGATGTAATAGTAGTTCATTTCAACAATAAAATTTTAGAAATAAGTTCACCAAGAGGTATGAAACGTGGCGGCATTACAATTATTATTCATGATGTAACTGAACGGATGCAGGCCCGCGATGCACTTGAAGCTGAAAGACAGCACCTTGCACATCGTGTTGAGGAGAGGACAGAAGAACTATCTGCCGCTAATGCAGAACTCGCTCGAGCTGTTAGGCTGAAAGATGAATTTTTGGCCAGTATGAGCCATGAACTCAGAACGCCTCTAAATGCCATATTAGGAATGTCTGAAGCTCTACAAGATAAAATTTACGGAGATATTAATGAGAAACAGGCCCGCTCTCTGCATACTATTGAAGAGAGTGGCAGACATTTACTTTCGTTAATCAATGATATTCTGGATGTCTCCAAAATTGAGGCTGGAAAACTTGAATTTCAGATGGGGCCGGTGGCGGTGGCTTCAGTAGCAGATACCTCTCTTGTTCTTGTTAAACAGGCAGCAAAGAAAAAGGGCCTTACTATTGAACGTAATATTGATGGAAAAGTTGAATTAATTCGCGCTGATGAGCGGCGGTTAAAGCAGATTCTGGTTAATCTTTTAAGCAATGCCGTAAAGTTCACACCCGATGGCGGCCATATCGGCCTCACTATTCAAGGTGATGTTGAGAAAGAGCTTGTACGTTTCATAATATGGGATGATGGAATAGGCATTGCGGCTGAAGACATGTCCAGGCTGTTTCAGGCATTTGTTCAACTTGACAGCCGTCTTTCCAGGGAACATGCAGGAACCGGGCTGGGCCTGGCATTGGTGCGCCGGCTAACAGAAATGCATAATGGCGGTGTTCAAGTTGAGAGCGAGCTGGGAAAGGGGAGTCGTTTTATTGTTACCCTGCCATGGCAGAAAGAGAGTATGGATGCTCGCCAGGCTTCTGTGGAGAAAAATTTTTTACAGGAGTCAAATCGCAGCTCAAAGGCCGGTCTGGAAAAGATACTGCTTGCTGAAGATAATGAAGATAATATCCGTACATTCAGTGATTATCTGGAAGCCTGTGAATATCGTGTAACAATTGCCAGAAACGGTATGGAGGCTTTGGAGAGAGCAAAGGAAATACAGCCTGATTTAATATTAATGGATATACAGATGCCGGGCATGGATGGAATTGAAGCTATTGTACAATTACGACAGATAGATGAGATGATAGATGTACCGATAATTGCAGTAACTGCGCTGGCTATGCCAGGGGATAGAGAACGGTGCATGAGTGCGGGGGCAAATGATTATTTGAGTAAACCTGTCAGTTTGAAAAGTTTAGTTAAAACAATTAAACATCATCTAATTGGAGTAAAGGAGTCACTATGATTAATACAGCACTGCATCCTGTTGTATTGATAGTTGATGATGAACCCAGTGCGCGTTCTACAATTGAAGCATTGCTTTATCCCGAAGGTTATGTGCTTAAATTTGCTGATTGTGCAGAAGTTGCTCTTGAAATGATGACAGAAATTACACCTGATACAATTTTAATGGATTTAATGATGCCTGGTATGGATGGACTTGAGGCATGTGAGATTATAAGACAGAATCCGAACTGGCGACATATTCCAATAATTTTAATAACTGCTCTGGACAGTAAAGAGGATTTGCGTAGAGCATTGGCAGCGGGTGCTACGGATTTTATAGCCAAACCGGCCAATGGAACAGAATTGAGGGCTCGTACACGTTCTATGCTGCGTATTAAATCACAGTATGACCGACTACAGAACATGTTGCAGCTTCGTGAAGATATGGCCAATATGGTTGTACATGATATGCGAAGCCCATTAACTTCAATCCTGGGTTATTCTGAATTACTTCGTAAATCTCTGGATTCTGAACAGGCAATTTCAGATCTGGATAAAATTAGCAGTGAAGCCCGCAGAATGAACGGTTATTTTTCGGATCTTTTACTCATGGCAAAGATGGAAGCAGATAAGCTTATTGTTCATTTAACTACTGTTGATGTGAATTCCTTAATTGTAAAAGTATTCGGACATCATTCCATAATTGCCAGAGCAAAATCTATTCGATTATCAACAGATTTAGATGACACTATTACCGAATTATCAGCAGATAGCAGTCTTCTTGAAAAAGTGATAGACAATCTTATATCGAATGCTATTAAATACACAGCCAGTGATTCGGAAGTAATTGTCAGGACCCGGCAGATTCAACGCCAGGGTATAAATTTACTGGAGATACGTTTTGAAGATCATGGGCCGGGCATTCCTGATGCCCATAGAGAAAAAATATTCGATAAGTTTAATATTGTTGAAATGAAGAATAAAAATGTATCTCAGGTTGGATTGGGATTAGCTTTTTGCAAGCTGGCTGTTCAGGCTCATAATTGGACAATTAGAGTTGAAGATAATATGGCGCAAGGTTCAATTTTTATTATTGATGCCGTTTTGAATTAATTGCGGGAGAATTTGTATTATGTCAAAATCACATAGAAGAGTGGTGGTAAACCTACTCTCTGGTCTTGTGTGCGTATTGCTCCTGAACGGGTGTGCATCCGGAACGCATTACGCTCTTGGCAGACAGGCTATGGAAGAGGATGATTATTCAGCAGCTTTGGAGCATTTTACTATCTGCTTAAAAACAGGAGAAAATAATGCAGATGCCACAAGGGAGCTGGGTATTCTCTTCTATAAACAGGGGAAAATAAGATATGCTGCTGCCGTATTGGAGAAGGCCGTTGGCCTTGATAATACTGACGGAAGAGCAATGCTTTTCCTTGGAGCGGCATATGAAGCTTTGAAAGAGTATGACAAAGCAATTAATCTTTTACGCAGGCATAATTCTTTTGACTTGTCCGGCAGTGAACATGATGATATCTCTGCAAAACTTGATGAACTGATGCGTCTTAAAATGAGGGCAGATGCGCATACTGCCATTGCTCAGGAGTCCATGTTGGACCTGGCCACTATTCCCGATTCAACAGTTGCAGTACTTCATTTTGCAAATTTAGGAGATAAACGCGGGCTTGATCCGCTTCAGAAAGGCATTGCAGAGATGCTCATTTCAGATCTTTCCAAAGTGCCTGGTATCCGGATTATTGAACGTGCACGTTTGCCAATATTAATGGATGAGATGAAGCTTAATCAAGCCGGGCTTATTAAGGATAATATGGCACCTCGTGTTGGACGCCTTTTAGGGGCAGCACAGATAATTAATGGCAATTTCATCGATTTATCCGGACGGAATATTAAAATTAATGCAGGATTATCAAGGAGTAAGGTTGCCGGTTCTGTTGAAAGTATTGATGTAGAGGGGCCGTTTACCCGACTTTTTCAGCTGGAAAAAAATCTAGTATTTAAGCTTGTTGACCGTATGGGTATAAGGTTGTCTCAAAAACAACGTGATGAGATTAGTATAATTCCCACAGAGAACATTCTGGCATTTGTTGCATATTCAAGTGGTCTTGATTTTGAAGATCGCGGTTTGTTTGACCGTGCACAACAGCAATATCAACGTGCTTTGCAGCTTGATCCTGCCTTTTCGAAAGTAGCTAAAGCTATGAACCGGACCAGCATTAAGGCTCAAGGTTCTGTTAAACTTACGTCATTAGCTGCACCGGCCGGATCTAAAAAACCAAAGAAAGAGTCATCACAGAATACTTCTGTTTCTACCAAAAAGAAAGTTCAACCTGGAAAAAAACAACAGATGCGTCATGTTGGTTCGGTTTTGAATCAACGTTTTCTACCGGGAATTGATGCCAGGAAGCCCCAGCAGGAACAACAGGCATCAACCATGGGTGCTGCATCCAGTATCGAGCTTGTTATCCCGCTGACCAGTCTACAATAAGGATATACATGATGATTATAAAACAACGTTTTATTGCAATTCTTGTATTAGTCTGTGGTGTTAACCTGCTCATGGCTCAGGAGACAAAAAGATTATTAACAGACAGGCTATTCAGTACGGGAGCAAATTTTTCAACATGGACAGTGGGGGGTGATAATGTTACTCAGTTCTCCTTTCCCATGGCATACAGAATGCCCATCGGACAGGATGGACAGTTCTATGTTTCTACGTCCCCGGCTTTATCCAGCCTTGGAGTTGATAGTCTTTCATATAGTCTGAATGGTTTGAGTGATATCCGTATGGGAGGCAATGTTTTTCTCTTTAACCAGAATTGGCTTTTAACTTATGGTTTAAATCTGCCAACTGGCAAGAGCTCACTTAATATTGAACAATTTCAAGTCTGGAAAGAACTTATTCAACCGGCTTTTAGTTTTCCCGTGTCTTCTTACGGTCAGGGTATGGATGTAAATATTGGTATCTCGACTGCCTACGAACTGGGTGGACTTATGTTAGGAGCTGGACTAGCCTATCTTTATAAAGGAAGTTTTGCACCGCTGGAGGGATCTTCACTGAAATATGATGCAGGTGATGAATTAATCTTTACAGTGGCCATTCAGAAAGATAATTTGATGGCAGATGTAATGATCACATATTATGGCAAGGACAAGCTGGATAAAGTTGAAATATTCCAATCCGGACTTACATATCTTTTTCAATTAGCTGGCAACTGGACATTTGATCAGTGGCAGTTAAATATATTGCTCCGGGAACAGTTTAAGGCAAATAATAAGTTGGGAATTGGTTCAGCAATGATAACAGAACGCAAATCTCTCAATGGCAATCAGTTTGCCTTTCATGCACTTGCAAGCCGTCCAATGCAGTCGCGTCTGGATCTCCTGACTTCGTGGGTATTACGTATATACTCCAATAATGACTATGGATGGGGTGGTTCAACTTTTACAGGCCCGGGATTGGGAATCAATTATGGAATTGGGGATAATATGAGCCTGAAACTCCTGGTCAATATGTTATTTGGCAAAATAAATACTCTGGCCGGATCTTTTTCTGCTTCCGGACTCACCGGCAAGGCCGGCATTACAGTAGTCTTATAGGAGGCGATGATGAAATTTAGATTATCAATCTTTGCAGCATTATTGATCGCTTTTCTTGTTTCAGCGTGCGATATGCTGAGCCCTGAACCGTATAAACCTGCTATGATAAATATTAATTTTGAAAGCCCTGGCTCGCTTTCAAAGGCTGCGGCTATTGAAAAAGTATGGGTAATTGTAGCAGATTACAATCCTTTTGTATGGGATGAAACGGATTATGATCCGGATAATTACGAGGAGCAGGAATATAGAGAAGCACCAGATACATACTTATATAATATATTTAATAAATGGGATGATATCAGACAAAGATCTATTATAGATTCCATTGCAGTATATAATCTGGGGCTGGATAGACATGAAGGCTGGCTGCAATTTCTCTCAAAACATTCGCTAACACCAGTATCTGATCAATATATATCTGTCGTGCAGGATACTGCTCGCGGATCTGTACTCGCTGTGCCTGGGAGTAATTGGGTGATTATCGGTTTTGAAGAAGCTGGCGTAGTCGTTCAATATTACGAAAGTGTAGTTATTGCCAGCAAGGATACAGTTACTGATATGACTGTTTTGCTTGATAATATTCATGATATTCCACGAAGAGATTAATGATAAGAAAACGAATTGTTGTACAAGGCATTGTGCAGGGGGTGGGTTTCCGCCCCTTTGTTTATAATCTGGCTAATGATATTGCTCTTCATGGATTTGTTATAAATACATCGCAGGGCGTTGTTATAGAACTGGAGGGAAGATCTGCTCAGATAGAGACTTTCCTTGATAGACTACGGGCAGAACTGCCGCCGTTGGCAATAATAGAAGAACTGCAAATAAGCGATACAGACTTGCAGGGGGACACAGAATTTATTATCAAGCCCAGCTGTTCCGGTGCTGATAATACTGCCCTTGTACCGCCGGATACAACTGTTTGCAAGCTCTGCCTGGAAGAATTTAATAATAGTCTGGACAGACGTTATCAATATCCTTTTATAAATTGCACACACTGCGGCCCCCGCTATACATTGATCAAGCAGACACCTTATGACCGTGCTCTCACAACTATGGATAGCTTTAAAATGTGTTCCGCCTGCCAGGCTGAATACGATAATCCCCGGGACAGACGTTTTCATGCGCAGCCTAATGCGTGTCCTGAATGTGGGCCAAGAGTCTGGCTTGCAGATTCAAATGGTGTCGACGGGCTGCACAGTGATCCTATACATGAAGCGGCACAAATGTTAAAAGATGGGCGTATCCTGGCTATCAAAGGATTGGGCGGGTTTCATCTTGCATGTGATGCAATGAATCATAGTGCAGTCTCCGGGCTGCGTGCTGCCAAGGTGAGAGATGGCAAACCATTTGCCGTCATGGCTGCAGGAATTGACATGGCAAAAAAGATCTCATTGATGGATTCCGCTGAGCAGGCTCTGCTTGAAGACCGTCGCCGGCCTATTGTATTGTTGAAGAAAAATCCTGAATATAATTTGGCTCCCTCTGTCTCTCCTGATAATAGCAGGATCGGTGTAATGCTGCCTTATACGCCGCTGCATCATCGTCTATTATCTCTGGCACCGTCTATAATTGTGATGACCAGCGGTAATAAATCAGATGAACCTATAGCATATCAAAATGAAGAAGCCGTTGCCAGGCTTGGCAGTATTTCCCATGCCCTGCTGCTTAATGACAGGATAATCCATAACAGGTGTGATGATTCGGTATTTCATGTTGTCCCGAATAAGGTGTTCCCTATACGCCGTTCACGTGGTTATGCCCCGGAACCTGTAAATCTCAAATTCAATGGTATTGATGTAGTGGCAGTTGGAGCCCACCAGAAAAATACATTCTGTCTTGCAAGAAGCGGTCAGGCAATTATGAGTCCGCATATTGGTGATCTTCATACAGAAGAGGCGATGGCTTATTTTGAATTGACTCTCAGGCGCATGAAGCAACTTTTTGATATATCTCCAAAATACTATGCCTGTGACATGCATCCCAATTATCTTTCTACTATATGGGCCCGTTCTCAGAATGAGATACCGGTTATTGCCGTACAACATCACCATGCTCATATTGCATCAGTTCTGGCGGAAAACAACCATATGGAACCTGTGATAGGTGTAGCCATGGACGGTACTGGTTACGGGACAGACGGTTCAATCTGGGGAGGTGAAATTTTAATTGCAGATTTAAATGGTTTTGAGCGAATTGCCCACATAGAATATGTCCACATGCCAGGAGCCGACGCTGCTGTTAAACAACCCTGGAGAATGGCTGTGAGTTATCTCTATGAATCTTGGAAGTCATGCACATCTGTTGAAACTTGGCAGAATTTTTGGGAATGGATTTCTTTTTGGGAATTACGTGACAGTGTCGGTGCTACTGCAATAAAGACAGTATTCGGTATGCTTGAGTTGAATATTAATTCACCCCTGACATCCAGTATGGGGCGCTTGTTTGACAGTATAGCTGCCCTTATCGGCATCTGTGCAGTTGCAGATTATGAGGGACAGGCTGCTATCATGCTTGAGCAGGCACTGGATGATCCCCTTGAAGACGCAATGGTTGATCCAAATTACCGGTTAATGATTAAAGATGATATACAGCCGATGCAGCTTTCGTTTAAGTCCATGATTCAATCGATAATTAGTGACATTAAAGCTGAAGTTGCTCCCGGTGAAATATCAAGACGTTTTCACGCCGGAATTGTTCTTGGTCTGGTGGCGACATGTTGCAAAATACGTACAAATAGTAGTATTAACGATATAGCCTTAAGTGGCGGTTGTTTTCAAAATGCATATCTCCTTACATTGTTGACAGAAAAATTAATTGAGAATAATTTTACAGTCATTGTAAATAGACGGGTTCCTGTAAATGACGGCGGATTAGCATTGGGTCAGGCAGCAGTTGCGCAGTGGAAAATGCTGCATTCAGAGTAATAATTTGCTTGGAAACTACGTTAAATTTTGCTAACTTTTCTTCGATAGTGTCCCTGCGGAATTTCAATGATGCCTGAATTATGATATCTTATCTATGAATGGACTGAAACCCGTTGACATAGTCCCTGTAAAAAGACATCGCTTTTTTTCCGGGAAGAATGTCTTTGTACTGTTTACGGTACTCTTTCTCTCGTTAACAGATGGAATGTTAACCATGCAACTCATTGAGAAAGGGGCCTGGGAAGCCAACCCCTTAATGCGGTTTGCCCTCTCTGTAAGCCGTGAATTTTTTTTGACTCTAAAATATTTTCTCACTGCAGGTGGTCTACTGTTTCTTTTGAGATTTGGAGATAAGCGTGTATTCCGCAATAGTATCTCTTTAGAGGAAATTGCCGGCTTGTTTATATTATTTTATGAGGGGCTGATCATTTATGAAATTACAGTGTGGCATTTAATCTGAAGGACGTAGATATGTGTTTGGCTATCCCAATGAAGTTGATCAAGATTGAAGGCGAGCGTGGAACAGTAGAAGCCGGTGGTGTACAAAGACAGATAGGTCTTCAAATGACTCCGGATGCTGATATAGGTGACTTTTTAATCATTCATGCCGGTTTCTCAATACAAAGAATGGAAGAGAAAGAGGCATTGGAAACATTGGCTCTATTTGAAGAAATGGAGCGTCTTGCCTGATGACGTTAAAGGGTGAAGACGCAGTTTATACAGCACAACGACTGGCTGAGCTAATAAACTTTGAAGCTGCAAATATGCCCATGGCATTTATGGAAGTCTGTGGTACTCATACTATGGCAATTGCCAGAAATGGTATTAAGAGTCTTCTCCCGGAGTGTATACGTCTTATTTCCGGCCCAGGGTGTCCGGTCTGTGTTACATCAAATGAATTTCTGGATAAAGCTATTGCACTGGCAGAGCGCTCCGATGTAATCATTTGTACATTCGGTGACATGATTCGTGTACCCGGTTCCAGGTGTAGTTTAGAGGAACAAAGAGGATTAGGTTCGGATATACGCATTGTAGGTTCTACATTAGATGCTTTGGCCCTGGCTGATAAAAACAGAGATAAAGATATAGTATTTTTGGGTATTGGGTTTGAGACAACGGCCCCGACAGTTGCTGCCGCAATAATTGAGGCATACAATAAACGATTGGATAATTTTTCTGTTTTATGTGCACATAAAGTAATGCCCCAGCCTATGAAAGCACTATCTGAGAGCAGTCTTAATATTGACGGTTATATCTTGCCAGGGCATGTAAGTGCAATTATTGGTGAGGCTCCATATTCTTTTTTGGCTGACGACTATAATAAAGCCTGTGTGATCAGTGGCTTTGAGCCATTGGATATTCTGGAATCCATACTGCGTTTGGTAAGACAGGTACGTAAGGGATTCTTTTTCATAGAAAACCAATATGTGCGAGTAGTTAAACCTCAGGGAAATCCAACGGCGCAGGAACTGTTGAGCCAGGTGTTTGAACCTGCTGATGCAGAATGGCGCGGTCTGGGCATAATAGCTGATAGCGGTCTTGCAATAAGAGACGAATACGCACAATTTGATGCAGATAAGAAATATCAAATTTCTATTGCGCCACCGATAGAGCCGCCTGGATGCAGATGTGGTGAGGTCTTGACTGGCAGTATTACACCTGACTTATGTGGATTGTTCGGCACTAGCTGTACACCAATGCATCCTGTTGGTGCGTGTATGGTTTCATCAGAGGGAAGTTGCGCTGCACATTATCGATACACTTTGAGGGATGCATAATGTCAGATTATACTAATGACCGCATCACTCTGGCACATGGAGGTGGTGGCAGGCTCTCAAGAACGCTGGTTGAGGATGTTTTTTTACCTGTTTTAGGCAATGACTGTCTGAATCGACTTAATGATAGTGCAGTCTTGAACCTCCCGGATAAGCGCATTGCATTTACAACCGATTCATTTGTAGTTGATCCTCTATTTTTTCCTGGTGGTGATATTGGCAGATTGGCTGTCTGTGGCACTGTTAATGATCTGGCTGTAATGGGAGCTGTTCCTCGGTATCTCAGCCTTGGACTTATCATTGAAGAGGGCTTTGAACTAGAGTCACTACGGAGTATCATTCAATCTATCAAAGACGCAGCAGATGAGGCCGGCGTCACTATTGTTACCGGAGATACCAAGGTAGTTGCAAGGGGACAGGCCGATGGATTATATATTAATACATCCGGTATTGGTTCAATTGAAAGGGATCTGCCAGTCCACAAAGGTCGTGTAAGAAGTGGCGATCTGTTAATTGTCAATGCTCCTCTTGGACAGCATGGAATGGCCGTGATAACATCAAGAGAAGAACTTGGTTTCAAGACTACTATTAAATCGGATGTTGCGCCTTTAAATGGTCTGATTGATGAGATGCTGCGAGTTTCTGAAAATATTTCTGCTATGAGAGATGCAACACGTGGCGGATTAGCAGGTGTACTAAATGAGATGGCAGATCAGGGTGATGTTCAGATAATCCTGGATGAGATTGCCATACCCGTTAATGAAGATGTTCATATTGCATGTGATATGCTTGGTTTTGAAGCTATTCATGTGGCCAATGAAGGTGTATTACTGGCTGCTGTACCGCCTGATGAAGCAGACAGAATGATTTCGACAATGCGGCTCCATCCATACGGCAGGCATGCCGCAGTAATTGGGGAAGTTGGAGATAAAGGCCGAGCACGAGTGACAATGCGTACGCATATAGGTACACATCGTGTCATAGACGTGTTAAGTGGAGAACAACTACCGAGAATTTGTTAATTTTTTTTTGTAGCAGCAGGTGTCTTTTTGTTATTACCTTGATTTTCAAGTTCTTTAATAATATCGGTATAAAATTTGCGCCATCTTGTAGCATCTGCATTATGCCACTTAAGTGCTTTGTTATATTGAATGCTGTCGAGAGCATGCTTATGGAAAATATTACGTAAAGAATCGATATGAATTACTGTATTAGAGTGATGATTTTGATGTAATTGCAGCAGTTCAATATAACATTTTTTGAACTGTGCCTGTTCTTTTTTGGACAGTTCAGGTGTTTCAGGATTGGAACAGGCTATAAATAATAATGTAACTATGATAAAAAATTTCATACTATCTCCGTTGAACTTAATTGAAAGACTAATTAATCAAATTGTTTTGATAAATGCAAGACTTTTCCAACCGTGTGGGAACGAAATTTCATAATTAGTTGTCGGTTTGTTTTAATATGCATGAAATTTTACATGAAACTATTGAATTAAGGACATTTAGTATTATATGACTGAATCATGGATTGATCTCCATGTACATACCAATTATTCAGATGGTTTGAAAACTCCGGCAGAAGTTGTTCAAATGACAAAAGATGCAGGATTACGTGGTGTGGGCATTGCAGATCATGATACTGTTGGCGGCATTCCGGAAGCAGAAGCAGCTGCCAAAGAACTTGGTGTTGTTATTGTGCCAGGTGTAGAATTAAGTAGTCAGCATGCAGGAAGAGATATACATATTCTAGGCTACCTTATGCAGTTGGATCATCCTAAATTTGTTGAATATCTGAAACTTTTTCAGGATGAAAGATATCGCCGTGCTGAGAAGATGGTTAAGAAACTTAATCTTATGGGTGTAAGTATCAGCATGGCAGAGGTTGAAGCGAGATCCAACAGCCAAAGTATCGGTCGCCCTCATATTGCTGAGATCCTTACCGAGAAAGGATATGTAGAGACTTTTCAAGAGGCGTTCTACAGATATATCGGGTATAGAAGTGAGGCTTATGAAGAAAAATATCGCATAACTCCTGATAAAGCAATCGCCCTTATTGCCGAAGCAGGCGGACTCTCTTTTCTGGCTCATCCCAGTCCGATTATTGATGATAAATTGATATTGGAGCTTATTAAAGCAGGATTGGACGGTCTGGAAATTGTACATCCGAAATTATCCGATCGGCGAATGTTATTTCTACAGAAAGTGGCACAAAATCATGGACTTCTTGTAAGTGGTGGGTCTGACTGTCATGGTGGCCGAAACGGCATGACCACCCTTGGGCGATATAAAGTGCCCTTTTCCATAGTCGAAGAAATGCAGCAATCTATCATTTCCCGCAGAGGTAGTTGAAACAATGTATTTGACTATCAAAGACTGGCCTGAGGGCGAGAGGCCTCGGGAGAAATTGTTAAAACACGGAGCGGGTACATTAGGCAATGCCGAATTATTAGCTATTCTAATAGGATCTGGAACGCGAGGTAAAACTGCTCTGGATCTTGGGCATTTATTGTTATGCCAGGCTGATGGTATTAATAATTTGGCAACATTGACACCGGATTCACTGCGCCGTGTAAAGGGTGTAGGTTGTGCATCGGCGGCACGTATATCAGCTGCTTTGGAACTTGGACGCAGATTGGCATCAGGACAGGTTGAGAAACGACAGAAACTGATTTCTCCGGAGGCAATTGCACAGAAGTTTGGCCCGGCACTTCATGATTTGAGACATGAAGTGTTTAAAGTGATTCTGCTGGACGGTGGAAACAAGCTGCTCAGGGATGTGGATATCACACGTGGTATTTTAAATGCCAGTTTAATCCACCCCCGTGAGGTCTTTAAGGTGGCTGTAGATAATAGCGCTGCTGCAATAGTGCTCATGCATAATCATCCTTCTGGTGAGATTAATCCTTCAAAAGAGGATATCTCTGTTACCCGACAGATGACAGATGCAGGCAGGATAATGGGAATTCCAGTGCTTGATCATATTATTATCGGACGGAAGCAGCATTACAGTTTTGCACAGGAAGGCATGTTGATAAATTGATTTTCTTATCAGATTAAGTTGTCTTTGTAAAGAAAAATGGAATATCTTTGTATAATTATTAATAGTGAAATTGAAGTTCTATAAATTTTGAATAATGACGTTACAAAATTTGTAAAAAAATTATATATCAAATAAGCCAGGTGTGAGAGGAAGAAGATAATGCAGTATGAAGAGAGAGAAATTGGTGAGATCTCTGTGATTCGGATTCGTGAATCAAGATTAACATCGCAGGAAGCGCCGGAGATGAAGACGGCATTTTTAAAGATGCTCACTGAAGGTCGGAGGATATTGATTATAAATCTGGCCGATGTGGAGTATATGGATAGTACGGGGCTTGGTTCATTTCTATTCGGGATCCGGCAGGCTGAAGCTAATGATAAAGAATTGATTTTTTGTGGATTATCACCTAGAATTGAGTCATTGATTAAAATTGCACAGCTTGATTCGATACTGGAAATTTATGAGACGGAAGAGATTGCCATCAAGGAAGTTCAGGATGACTTGAACAAAGAGATTTCATAATGTTTTCAGAGAATACCATATTGGTTATTGATGTCGGGAACACCCACTCTGTAATAGGTGTATATCAAGGTGAAAAACTTATTTCTCACTGGCGTCTATCAAGTAAATTACCCAGAACCGAAGATGAACTGTGGATTCATCTTAAAATGTGGATGGAAGAAGCCGGCGTACAGATTTCGCTTATCAAGAGCGTTATAATATCTTCTGTAGTACCGGCAATGCAAACTGTTTTATGTAATATGACCACAGAACGCCTGGGATTAAGTGCACTTGTTATATCAGATACATTAAATACAGGATTAGATATTTGTTATACACCTGCCAGTGCCGTAGGTGCGGATAGAATTTGCAATGCAGTTGCCGGTTTCCATGGTTATGGCGGCCCTTTAATCATTGTTGATTTTGGTACGGCTACTACTTTTGATGTAGTTTCAAAAGATGGTGCTTATCTGGGTGGTGTAATTGCACTGGGCTTAATGGGTGCATCTGAAGAGCTGCATAGAATCTCAGCCAAATTGCCACGAGTTGCCCTGGATTTTCCAGCTGCTGTAGTTGGGCAGACCACAGAGACCAGTATGCAGTCCGGTATCTTATGGGG
>JAGLOF010000118.1 GCA_023139105.1 bacterium | reverse complement strand
ATCAATTTAAACTGCCGATAACATATTTGTCATATTTATCAAATCTATCGCTGATGGCGCACAGATACGCCCGGGGGTAGCATGCCGATAACAAGTCCTTTCTTTTCCTGCCACACCTTCAACGGGATGAATGTCCATCCCCAAATACGCCACCAACAGATGTCGGCGGCGATCGGTGAACGACTATTTCCATAGAATTCTATGGAGTGCATCTTCAGACGCATCATTTTTCATTGGCAGTTCGCCTACATTTATTATGGCGGTGATAAATAAAAAAAACTGGGCCTACGCGGTTAAAATATTGCAATCAAACATAAAAACTAAAACTTTCACAGATAAAAAAACCCCCTACCATTTATGGTAGGGAGCCACAAGTAGTACGATCAAGAGACTTAGTTATGAGTGTGTGTAGAATCCTTCAAGACATATTCTGTTTTGAATCCGATTCTCCCGCCTATGGGGATACCCAAAAGAAGACCTGAACAAACTGCTGATGCACCACCTATCCCCTGACCAGCTTTTTCATGACGGACACGGTCTCCCCCCTCCATTGCTTCACTTATCTCGTATGCACGATGGTATCCATATACACCACCTAACACAGCGGCAGTGAAAAATCCTATTATTCTACTTTTTTTACGATCAACAACCTTAATGTAGACTATGTCGCTGTTTGAGACTTTACCTACTTTAGCAACATCATTTATCCAGTATTGAGATACTAGCTCCCCCAATACCAAGCTATCAACCTCCATAACAACCTGGTTCTTTAAGTATAGCTCAACATCTACACCACATGCTGAAATCATTGTTACTGGATAATTGCTTAGCATTTTCCGCGATGTACAGCCCAAAAAGTTTACTAAGCAAGAACAAATTGTGACAAGATTAAATAATTTGATTCTCTTAAACATGATAAACCTCAATATTCTTCCCAGTCAGAAGCCTTGTAATCCTCCCAACATTTATGGTGGATGGGGCTTGGTGGTCCATCATTATCATAAAACTCAGTGAATAATCCCGCATTACAAAGCTCTTCTGGTACTCCCCACATTCCAGGGAATGTCATCCACCAGAGGTTATTATTATTTGTCATATTTATCAAATCTATCTCTGACGGTGCACAGACGCGCCCGGGGAAAATGATTTCGTTAAAAAGTTCTGCCACATTTGAAATAATCCCAGGTGCCCAATAACTCCCCCCTCCTTCCTCACCTTCGGCTATTACACTTGCAAATTTCCCCCCCACAAACACAAAGGGGCTATTACCATTACTGTTAATTTGACTCCATGACAAAGTATTTCGCATTTCATGAAAATAATATACTACTTCATATCCAGATGCATTATCGGGATACTGAGATGTCACCTTAACATTGATATGCTCCCAGTCTCCCTCATGGTCACCCCCCCAGTCATTATAAGGGTAAAAAAACCAATATTGAATTACTGGTCTATCATTATCGACAAAGCAGTGCGTATATACTGTAGGTGTTTGATAGTTACTTTTAATTGCATTATAGTACATATGCCAATATGAAGAAAGGCGAGATACATTTAAACCACCAAAATCAAGATACCAATTACTGTTCCAATAGCTACTATATGTTAGGAATGCTTGTTGGATAGTCGTTCCACTCTGACCAGTTTGAAACTTAATGTTTGGTGTACCATCCGCATATAATCCTCCACATAACGAAACATTATCCAACATGACTTCAACTGGTGAAGGAATCATAGCGTTCCCATTGTGCATAACAATAATCGGACAAAATTTTGCAGCTAATGATTCTTCCCAACAATCATTTACACTATTATTATCAGTATCCACAAAATCAACAACCCAAGTATCAGGATAAATAGTTTTACTTGTTGTTGATTGATTACCCACAGCACTTGTTTGATAGTAATCAGGATCATCCACCCAAGCCGTTAAATAATCCAACACCGGATAATCATAATAGTCAATATAGCACCTTATAGTGACTTGTCCACTGGAATTTGTTGTTCCTGTTGTTGACCGTACTATACCAGCCCCGGTTTGTGCTTCATGCGCATCAACTCTCAAGCGAACTGTAACACCCTGAACAGGATTATTATTTATATCAAAAACCTCAACAGTGGCTTTGTATTCAACTTCAAATCCTGCCGGTGGGAGAGCAGTGGTTCTTAAGGACACACAAAGTACACAAAGTAGCGATAAGACAAACATAATTTTACGCATTACAAATCCTCCAATGATATTAAGAAATCGATAGTATCTTAAGAGAAATTACTTAGTCAGAATTAATTTCTGCTTATATGCTTTGTTGCCAACTCGCATGACCAAGAAATACACACCACTTGAAACTTCTCTACCGATTTCATCCTTTCCACTCCATTGAGTTTGATGGATTCCAGAGGCAATAACACCATCTATTAAAGTTTTGACCTTACGACCTCGCATGTTGTAGATTGATACATTGATATCAGAATCATCAGGTAGGTCATATTTTATCTGGACGGTATTATTGAATGGATTTGGATATGCAGGATACAAATTAAACTCAGTTGGTCCGGCAAGCATTGCATCAGCAAATCGTGGTTTTTCTATTGCTTTATGCATGGTTGCACCCGGATAATGCTTTGCCAACATAGCGTCAGCTTTATCTAATTCCAGATTTAATTTTTCGAGTCCTTTGGCATAACCTACTGCAAATGTAAAACTGACTGATTCGCCTGGTTTCAAATCATAAGGGCCATCAGAAATCAAAAATCGCCAATCATTTCCACCTTTGCCAACCTTTTCAAATCCGGCATTTGCCGATAACACTTTGTATTGCTCCAGATCTGATTTAGGCTCAGTTTTGCGTCCCCACGAAGAAATATTGGGGGGATTTAAGCCAAGATAGGATATGCCTAAAACATCTTCAGTTTTCTTGTCAGCATCCCCATCATAGAAGGCAAGGCCGGAACCATTGTTCAAGATATCCAGATAGTCATTTTCCGGAGTAAGGATTCCCTTTTTGTCAGGAACATCAACATCAACTTCTACACCCAGGTAAAAACCATCCAACGCTTCCATTCCTGTCTTGAGCATAGCTGTATATCTATATATTACATAACCTTTCTGATCAAAACCCATGGATTCACACTTAACGGTCAGTCCCAGAGGAGTATGCCCTTTTTTTTCAACAATATCAGTAAATTGACCGATAAAACCAGATTTCAAAGCTGGGATCAAAGATTTTTCCATTTCTTTTTTTGTTCCCGGTATTGGTGCCCAATCTTCAAAATCTTCCCTGTCCCATACATGGGCAGTGCTGACAGTATACTGTTCCTTACTGATTCTTGCACCTGCCCAGAACGAAAAATCAGCATAGTAACCTGGGCCTTCAGATTTTGCATTTGGACAGATGCCAAACTGCCACAAGATCCTTGAGGGGAGAATTAACCCCCCTGCCTTATGATTCTGTTCCAGGCTTTCTTGTGCTGGCAAGTCCCCAAACGATACAATGAGCGCAACCAACAGCAGTAGAGAGAGTACAGCGTTTTTTTTCGGCATGACTGCTTCCTCCAAAAGTTTGAATGTGGATTGACTTGGAATTTTTTAATACTTCAATAGATACATATATAATGATGGGAATTATACAAGATTGCCTATCAAAATTCGGGCCATAAAATTTTATATGATGTAAGTAGCAATAATTAAAGATGTTAGGCATTGAGTTAATGTGCAGCGAATATCTAAAACTGTCAACAAAAACAGACAGAATATATCATGGGGGGGGGGAGTAATATAAGAATAAACAAGAAGTTATCCCTGTGGAATAAAACTGACAATGTGTCTCAATATGAGACAGTATTTTGTTGGTTATTAGTATTGTAAGTGATATGTAAGTGTATTTTTTTAAAAATATTGTCAAAAAGCAGGAAAATTGGCCAGATTAAAGGGATTGTGTATAAACTGCTATATTGTAGATTGATTAGTAAGTAGATAAAATTCAATAGTACACGGATTTAACTGATCTACACGGATGATCACGGATAGAGCTTTATAATTGTAAAGCTCTATCCGCTTTTATCTGTGTAATCCGCGTCATCCGTGTGCAATTGCCTTTGTTCTTATCAGAATCCGTTTCCATTCGTGTACCATTGGAGCTTAACTTAAATTAAGCATGGGATTCCAAGACGGCTCCGCCGTGAGTTTAAAGGGGGCTTTTAATACAGCCCTACCGTTTATTCAGTGCTTTTTGGTATTTCCGGCTTCCACAGTTCAGGTAATTCATCGCCAAAAATGTAGTGACCAAACCAGGCCAGGTTGTGCCACATCACGGCCCGTTGGGATTTGGGCTTGGTGATGCCGTGTCCATATCCGCTGTAGACAACCATCTCCACTGGAACACCCATATCGACCAGTCCCTGGCGGAGTTCATAGGCATTGGGAATGGGAACGCGCTGGTCGTTTTCACCATGCTGAATCAATGTAGGTGTCCTGGCTTTGAGAATGTGGGTCATGGGCGAGGTCTTTGCGTAGATCTCGGGATCGGCGGCGGGATCGTCTCCCAGATAGAAGGGGCAGAAAGGCGTGATATCGGTGTTGTAATAGTATGTCGCCCAATTGGAAATTCCTGCTCCCACTGAAATGGCTGTAAATCGGTCGGATGATGTTGTTAAAAATGCTGAGATATAACCTCCCTGGCTCCAACCCATACAGCCTATCTTTTCTGTATCAATCCACCCTTTATCAATAAGATAGTCTACACCACTGAGCACATCCCAGGCATCGCCTACTCCCAGGTTACGCATGTTGAGTTTGCGAAAAGCCTCGCCGTAGCCGGCACTGCCTCGGTAATTGACGCGTAGCACCAGGGCACCGCGGCCTGTCCAGATGTCTACCGGGTAATAGCGGATGCCACGTGTCAGAAGTACAGGCCGGTCAATGCCGGTGGGGCCTCCATGTATCACGCACAGGAGAGGATATTTTTTTGAAGGATCAAAGTCGGCAGGCTTGATTAGAACCCCCTCAATCTCTGTTCCGTCTTTACTGTTCCAGGAGATAACCTCGCGTGTGCCTAATATGTAAGGCTCGGTCTGTTGGGTCATGTCAGTCAATTTTCGTGGTTTCATTTTCCTGGCCGGTGTTACATACAGTTCCTTCATTGATGTGGCGGACTCAGCCGTATAGGACATGGTTTTACCGTCCTTCGTGAAGGAGTATCCCGAGGCGATGAGGTCATCAGGATCGGTTACCCGTTTGTATTTCATGGTCTCCAGATTCATCAGATAGAGATGGGATGCAGTTTTTTTCATTCCGGCGAAATAGATACCGTTTTTATCCCAGTGGACAAAGTATGGATTTTCATCAAAACTGCCGGTAAGTTTCCGAATCTCCCCGCCTTGGGCGGGAACGGTTGCCAGTTCACTGTTCTGAGGATAGTACTGAGGGTTCCCCATGCTGGTTGAGAAGAGGAGGGTCTTGCCATCGGGTGACCATTGAGGATATGAATCGGGACCCGGCTGGTCAACGATTTTATTGTATGTGCTATCGCTAAACGTGTAGACATAGAGATCCGTAGTATCCCAATTGATTCGGTCGGGATTAATGGATGCCGAAAATGCGATCTGACTGCCGTCGGGTGACCAGTTAAAGCCGGATACTGTCAGCTCCTTTCCACTGGTGAGCCCTTCACCTTTGGCTGGTTTGTCAAAAGCTTCTTTTGTGTCAAAGATATAAAGGTGGGTGTGGCGGTATTCACGGCGCACTACATTGTAAGCACCCATATGGTCCTTACGATCTTTGATATCCTTGGACTCTTCATCACGCATAGTGAAGAGGATACTTGCACCGTCAGGAGACCATTTGTAGTCACTTATGCCTTCTTTGGCATCGGTTATTTTAAGAGCCTCCCCCCCATTGGGCCGAATGACATAAATCTGATTTTTCTTTTCCCTTGCAGATGTAAAACTGAGCCACTTACTACATGGGGACCATTGGTAATTAGAACAAGATGACTTTCCCTGGGTTAATTGCCAGGTCTCGCCTGTTTTGATTCCTGCAATCCAAATTTGCGTGAGATAGGCATCTTCTTCTAAGTCAGCTTCGCGAATTGAATAGGCGATCCATCTGCCATCGGGAGAGATGGATGTGCCACCCAATGTTTTCACCGCGAGCAGATCTTCAACGGTTGGCACCTTTTTATCGGATGCAAAAAGAGCGGCTGATAAAGATAGTGTCAGAATAATAATCAAGAGTTTTTTCATTATATTTTCCTCATTATATCGTGTGAAGGAAAGCATAAATGCCCGGCATTATGAAGCACCGGGCATTACATTGTCGAGTCAGTTTAAAACATGGGATCCCAAGGCGGAAGCAGTTGAGGTTTGCCTTTGATGATTTTCAAGATTTTGGGATCGACAAATTTACGCAGCACTACCAGGCGGAAGCCGTACTCATCAAACCATTTGTCGGTCATGATGAGATAACCTTTGTGTCCGGCGGATGCTCCCCATGAATTTTCTAGTAACCACTTGGTGGTTGTGCCGTCGGCCAGGGTATCTACGCCAACCAGGGCCATGCCGTGGGAAGAGCCGGATTCGCCGACAGTGATGCGTTCGGCCTTGTCCATGCCGAATTTTACGCCATACAGGGCCTCGTAGTCATAGGCATAGGCATCCAGAATACCGGCCTTGCGGTCCAGCTGTTTGCCCACATCGCAGGAGAAGTACATGGCTTCGCCGGCAAGAAGTGAGCGTTTGGCCATGGCCTTGAGCTCGGCATTGGTGAGGTTGACGTATGTCCAGTTCTGTCCCTCGAGAATATCACGGTCTCTGTCAATCTCATAATACTTGTCAAAGGGCCGAGTGGGATCGTTCATCATCATAATATAGTCATTCAAATTTACATCAACCACTTCCTTGAAGAAAGAACGGGGTGTATATGTCTTGGCTGTACTGATTTTTTTGTCTTTATCTTTGTAACGCCAAGTGAATTCTGTGGGCGGTTCACCAAGGTGGATGGCCAGCATGCGGTATACTTCAGCCAGCATCTTATCTTTAACTTTGCGAAGGTCTTTCTCTTTTTTGCCGGCCAGATGCATCTGTCTCAGACGCAGGCCATTTTCACGCAGTCTTGTACGTATCATCCTGCTCATGGTGCGAGTCGATTCACCATGTTTGGTATCCGGCATTATTTCCTTGGGTATCAGGCCGTATTTATTGACATTATCAACCATCATGTTCCAGACGCCGCCGTCACCAAGTGTATTTTTGAATAGCCATTTTACAAATTGATCGTCCCAGCCTTTTGCCCGTGTCTCAATTACACCCTCAAGGAAGAGGTTCGATTTTTCCAGCTGGTCATAGAAGAAGTTATAATTTTCGGAAAATTCAAATTTATCAATGTTAAATTTCTCCCTTACCTGCTGCCTGATAACATTGAGGCCGGTGAAAAGCCAGCAGCGGCCTGTTGATTTCTGAGCCGTGATGCCTTTGATGTCCAGTTTGACGGCAAAGTATGGATCAATCTTGCCTGCACGGGCATTATTTTTGGCCATGTCTGTGATGTTTGTGTTATTTGAAATGACGTTTACAAGGCCCGGAGGTGTCATCTCAGCATGTGCCTTGCGGTAGCTTTTCAGCATCTTGGCAGTGATGATTCCATCAGTAGATTGGGCTGGCACCAGGGCTGCACCCAGGGCCAGAACGATGAAGAGGATTAAGATACGTTTCATAGGGTCTCCTTTTAGGATATTAGGGTTTATAGAGCATTTGTAATCTGTTAATTGTAGACTCCTGACAGAAGCATTGACCTCCGGTCGGCGTGAAGAGTTCAGGAGAGACATTTTTTTCAGAATCCGTTCTTATCCGTTTAATCTGCGTCATACCCATCCGGGCACTATGTCCGTGTGCAATTATTTTTGTTTTTATAGAGCATTGGCACACAGAAAGGACGGATTTGGAAAGATAGTCACGGATAGAGCTTTATAATTGTGAAGAATCCGTTCTTATCCGTTTAATCTGTGTCATACCCATCCGGGCACTATGTCCGTGTACAATTGCTCTAAATTCTTTTTAAAGATCCAGATTCTGAGCGACCAAAGCTGCAAAATGCTCCATTATCGCTCCGGCAGGATCGGTATTTTCTACCATGGAGAGAAGGAAATCGGCGTCTTGTCCAGCCTGTGCCAATGTCTCACGATTTACTGCAATTACATCTTTCATAATATGATCATTCCACTCAGGGTGGAACTGGAAAGACCAGGCATTTTTACCATAACGCAAGGCATGGAACTCTTCATGGTCATTATATGCCAGTCGTACTGCACCATCCGGAAGTGAGAGTATCGACTGTGAATGGCTGGCCTGAGCATGGAAGGGAGAGGAGAGACCGGCCAGTAATGCGTCGTCATATCCCTCTTGAACGAGTTCAATTTCCACTGTGCCATATTCCGGTCCGTTGGGATTGTTATCTACCTCAGCACCATGAGCCCAGCCCATGAGTTGATGTCCGAAGCATACACCCATCATAGGTGTTTCAGACTTGACGGCTTGACGTACCCAGGCTGCAGCACGCTGCATCCAATCGGTATTTTCTGTGATATTTGACAGAGAACCGGTGATAATAATACCGGCTGCTTCATCCGGATCAGGCAATTGTGCACCATATTGTACATTGATCAGGCGGGCTGCATCCGGCGGCAGGTTGAGAGCGGTGAGGAACTGGTCCTCAAAGTCGCCATGATCTATGATGAGCTCAGGCGGGGAGTTACCCATTTTTAAGATATATATAGATTTCATAATTACCTCTGTTTATGTTGAAAATAATTTCTGTCAATTTTAATATCGAGCCAGCGTTGCAGTGTGGCCAGAATAATTTCACGTTGGTCTTCGGGAAAAGTTCTGATCCATGTATAGTGATTTCCACCTTTGTGAATCATCTTTAAGGCATCGGTCTCACCGGTGAGCATCACCTGTGGCGCAGACCATGGATCGTGATCGCCATAAATAAAGAGCATTCTGTTGCCGCAGGTTTGAATCCATTTATTGATATTTATCATGAGTTGTGGATCATAGCACAGATCCACATTCTGTGGTGCATAGGCCCAGTTGGGATAGTGGTCCCGGCTCAAGAGATCGGCCACGTTTTTCTTTACGTATCCATAGTAGCCGAGTTGCGTTGAAAATTGATACATAGATGGCGAATTCATAGAACGGTCTGCATATGATCCTGGATTGACAATTTTGATCAGGTGGTTGAAAAGCTGTTTCGGTGTTGCATCCCTCTCCGGGACAGTCATGGGATCTATGTGGTGGTACTGCCAAAAGCTAAAAGTGTATTCCAGTACAATATATTCCAATGCCTTCATCAGTCCTATAGAGAAGTGCAGTTCTTTGTCCCATGCATGTGAACGCAGCAGAGGAATAATGTCTGCTTTATTCTGCAAGACAGTTCGTTGAAATTCTACCAATCGTCTACGTTGTTTTCTATTCCCTATTTTATCGAAAAACTCATCAATGCGACTGTCTTCCAACTCAAAATTCAGCGGTGAATCATAAGCTATTGTTACATCTACATCATCAGGATAATAATAACGGTGAAACATGGCTGTCTGTCCGCCTTTTGACCATCCGCTATTGAACCACTTACCCGTGTAGATCTGTTTGAATAGAGTGACGATGCGGTGGTGGTCGGCTGCGGCCTGTTCTATATTTAAATATTTCCAATCCATTTTTGCAGGGGCAGATTCTGCAAAATAACGATGTTCCACGTAAATTTGATTTGCTTTCAACAGACCGGCAAGTTCCTTGGTGCTATTACGGCGAATGGAATAACCTTCTGTTTCCAGATGTACAGGTCTCTCATATCCTGCATGGGAAATGAATATGCGCTGTGTGAATGTGGGGCCGTTGGGATTGTCATGATCCACAGGCTGCTTAAGACGAATCTCATATGCTTCTGAAAAATGATCGACAACTTCTATCTTTGTTGCCCACACGCCGGGGAGATCCAAAAGCTTGTCGGAAAATGATTTTTGCTGTGCCATCAGACCGGTTGTTATTATCATTAGCAGCAAGTATGTATATATATTTTTCAGTTGTGGCATATTGCTCTCCATAAATATAGGTATCAAGATAATGTGTCTAGCACTGTTCGTATATTCTGTATTCGACTAGCCTGTGTAATCTTAATTTCATTCTCCGGCCCAGGTATGGAACGGAATTTAAGTTTGCCATCTGCGGCAAGTGTGTTATCAATTTTCATGCCGGAGAGTGATGCATGTATCTGGCTGGCACCTGTTTGTTCAATCAAAGCCTTGACATTATCTGCGGTGATGCCGGCACCGGGAAGGATTTCAATGCGTCCACGGGCTGTGTCAATTAGTCGCCGTATTAAGGTGGCACCATCTATAGCACATGCCTGCTGCCCTGATGTCAGAATTCTGCGTACACCAAGGTCGATCAATGTTTCCATGGCTTCAAAGGGATCCGGCACCAGATCAAATGCCCTGTGAAAGACAGTGGGCTGGCCTTTCATGCGCTTGATTAATCTTTTACAGGCTTTGATATTTACTGTACGATCCGGATTCAAAACGCCAAAGGCACACCCATCAGCCTTGTATTTCAGGGCAAGGTCTATATCCTTTTCCATTGTCTCCAGCTCTATATCAGAGTAGTCAAAACCGCCATCTCTCGGCCTGATCATGATTATTATCCGGAGATTAGTTTGCTTCTTTGCCTCGGAAAGCAGCCCGATAGACGGAGTGAGTCCACCAAGTGCCAGTGCACTATTTAGTTCTACACGCTGAGCACCCATGGCTTCGGCAATGATACAATCCTCCAGCCCGGCAGCGCATATTTCCAGTTTAATGGAGTATAATTGGCTCTGTGCTAATTGATGCAGACGAGCTCGGCAGTGGTCGCGCATAGATTTTTACATCCGTCTTCTGTAATTATATAGGTATTTTCTACGCCAACACAACCTGTTTCAGGCAAGAATGCTTTAGGCTCTATGGCCAGTACCATGCCGGCCTGGAGTTCCATGTCAAAACGGTCGGCTATTACGGGGAATTCATCCAGCTCTGTACCTATGCCGTGGGCAAAGAAACGGATACGATTCTCGCCTGCGCCATTGAAGCCATCAGGCATTTCAGATGTTTTGGCCCAGTTCATCACGGAATTATAGATGTCCATGCAATTTTTTCCCGGACGTATCTCCGATTCCAGTCTTGAGAGTACATTGCAACAGAATTGGTGGGCAAGTTGTACATTAGTTGGAACTTTCTGACCTATGTAGAAAATTCTGGTATGATCGGCGTGATATCCGTTGTATGCAGTCACTACATCCAGGGCAACGGTTTCACCTTTCCGTATTTTCTTCCGGCTTGCACCATGGGCCGTAACCGGATACATGCCGTAACTGCCCAGAGATCCGTTGAAGCCGGTAGGATGGAGTGCTGCACCGCCGGATGCTACTGTGATGATGCTCATGGGGTCAGGGCTCATGCGTGTACGGATGGCACCTGCGTGGCCCTTAATCCTGAGATATCGTTCTGCCTCGGCTGAGAGTTCCAGTTCTGTCATGCCTTCTCTGATTAGATCCGGTACAATGTCAAACAGAGCCTCGGCTTGCTCTGCAGCGTGCTCTATCTGTTCAATCTCCCATGCACTTTTAATTGCCTTGATGCTGCGCAGAGGCAGTGTTATATCTGCAATCTCAATTTCAGGAAGATTGGTAAGCAACATGGCATATACAGATGCGGGTGTAACATCCAGAGCTAACCCTATTCGCTGCCCGGGATCAAGCATGGAGCGGAGGGCTTTAATGAGTACTTTACGTCCTGGAAAAGGTTTGATATTAACACTTGCCTCAGCTTTGGCACGGGTGAGGCTCTTCTTTATATAGAAGGATGCGTCTCCTTTTGCAGGTATGAGCAGCACGCCGTCTTGAATTGTGCCAGTGAAATAGAGTCGGTCGGCCGGGTATTGTATCCAGGCTGCACCGATATTTTGTCTGGTGAGCAAATCCTGCATAGCTGATATTCTTCTGTCGATATCAGATTTGGGAACCAGGAAAGATTGATGATGATCTGTCACTAACATAAATAGATAACTCCATTTATTTTTTCTGATCTTCCATACGACCGGAGAAAAGGTCGTACCTGACTGCACGTCCATCCAGGCCGCCTGATGGCAACGGACGTTTAAATGTTGGTTTTAATCCTACAAATTTAATATGCTGGCGGTCACCGAAATAGAGAATGGCTGTTGAGCCGGCGCATTTGGTTTTCAGGAAATCCCCAAGTTTTTTAATCCAATCGGCCATTTCTTCAGTCTTCATGCGTATACCGTGGGGAGGGTTGGCAACAATTAACCTATTGCTCAGGTCTTCAATTTCGGCATAATCTTTTCGCTCTATTGAGATATCTTTCCCGCCGGGCAGCAGGTTGAGGTTGTTCCTTGTGGCCTTGACAGCTGATTTATCGATGTCACTGCCGGAGATTAAATCAGCCGGTTCTGTGTTGATATTAGCATCTGCTTCTTTTTTAACTTTTTTCCATAATTTATCATCATAATCAGGCATATTTCTCATACCCCATTTGGGGCGCAGATATCCGGCAGGTATATTGGCGGCTTTCATGTATGCTTCTGCTATGAGCGTTCCTGATCCGCAGAATGGGTCAACCAATGGTGTTTTTTCATCCCAATCCGCAAGATTGATTATGGCAGCAGCAACGGTCTCTTGTAATGGAGCTTCTACAGATGATTGTCTGTAGCCACGCCTGTGCAGGGGGCTGCCGGAGGTATCCCAATATAGAATTGCAAACTTGGGCTGCAGGTGGAGAATAAAATGAACATCGGGTTCGATAGGATCAATACTTGGGCGTGAGCCCAGCTCACTCATGAATTTATCTACAATTGCATCTTTAACGCGTAGTGCGGCAAATTTGCTGTGTTTAATAACAGGATGTTTACCTACTGCCGTTATGGCAAATGTATTGTTCAGCCGCAGCATGTCGGTCCAGTCCAGTTTATGGATATGGCGATAGAGATCATTATCATTCCAGCAGTCAAACTTGGCTATGGGCATGAGAATGCGGCTGGCAAGTCTGGTCATATAGTTGATACGGTATAAGCCTGCCTTGTCAGTATCGAAGATACAGCCCATAAACTGAGTCTTGACTTTTTCTGCACCCAGCATGCGAAGCTCTTCAGCTACAAGATCTTCCAGACCCCGGGCCGTTTGTGCAAAAAATGACCCCGCCTGAGTCAAAGTATCTGTGATATTTTGTTTGCCCATTATCTCTCCTGCCATGATATATGTGCGTCTATGGAAAGACGCATTTTTAGATTCATCTATTTATGGACTAAGATACGTGGGAATAAGCTGGATGCCAAATGCTATTTTTATCCGGATGATTTTTTTCTTTAATTATCTTAAAGAGCATTGGCACACGGAAAAGACGGATTTGGACGGATGATCACGGATAGAGCTTAATAATTATGAAGAATCCGTTCTTATCTGTTTAATCTGCGTCATCCGTGTGCAATTGTTTTTGTTTTTTATTATCTCAAAGAGCATTGGCACACGGAAAAGACGGATTTGGATGGATGATCACGGATAGAGCTTAATAATTATGAAGAATCCGTTCTTATCTGTTTAATCTGCGTCATCCGTGTGCAATTGTTTTTGTTTTCAAAGAGCATTGGTACATGGAAAAGACGGATTTGGATGGATGATCACAGATAGAGCTTAATAATTATGAAGAATCCGTTTTTATCCGTTTAATCTGTGTCATCCGTGTGCAATTGCCTTTGTTTTCAAAGAGCATTGGTACATGGAAAAGACGGATTTGGACGGATGATCACGAATAGAACCTGATAATATCAATCTGGTAATAAAAGAGTTGATACTGCTGCGCCGTAAAATTTCAATATTTATGCAAGGGATTTTGTCGCCGGAGCAATAATTCAATTGTACACAAGACATTCGGTCTCGGTCTCGGTCTCGTAATCGTTTGTTGTTCTGCTGTTTATAAACGAAAGAACCGGCACCGATACCGATATCGATGGAAAGGTGATGCATTCAACTCAAAAGTGGGGGTACGTAGATTGATTAGCTTGTAAACATCTTCACCAGTACCAGTCCGCTGGCTGCCAGTGCGAATAATACTACGCCTGTTCTGATTAACGGACGTAAACCAAATAAACGAAAATTACTAAGCTGGCCGCGCCAGTTGCATGATGTGCAGCGGCATATGTTGAAGATAGTAAAATGTTTGATAAATGATTCTTGAATTGTGCGGCAACGCGAAAGATGGAGTGTAGTATTTCCGCATCCGGGACAGGGGAGATTGAATTTCACGATGGTTTGCTCCGGGTTTAATGATCTTGTCATGCTCTTTATATAATATACAAAGAAATATTTGTTGAAGCAACATATAACTCCGATTATTAGCGATCAGTTATTTCTCCACCGCCAATGCCATTTTTCCAAAGAGACATAGAGTGCCGGTATTACAGTCAGTACCAGTATAGTAGAAGCTATGAGTCCGCCTATGGTCGCAAGTGCCAGGGTGTACCAGATGTCATCTGTTCCCTGTTCCATAATTACCAGGGGAAGCAGTCCGCCAATAGTTGTTAATGTTGTCATGAGTATGGGGCGCACGCGATCAACCGCGCCGTGTATTACGGCCTCCAAAATGGATTCCCCATCTCGCCGTCGTTGATTAATATGGTCAACCAGCAGTATGGAATCATTGACAACAATGCCGCCCAGTAGTACAACACCAATGTATGCAGATTGATTGAAATTTGTGTCTGTAAGCCAGAAAATAATGAAGACGCCAGAGAGAGCCAGAGGAACTGTCAGCAGGATCACAAAAGGGTGAAGAAAAGATTCGAACAGGCCTGCTGTTACCATAAAAACCAGGAGAATAGATAGAGAGAGTATGAGGCCGATCTGTTTTTTGTCTTCTTCTGTGATCCTCCATTTGCGTTGTTGGATTTTATATCCGGGCGGCAGATGAGTAGTCTCAAGAATACGGTCTGTAAGTTTGTGAGCTAATTTGGGCGGCCCCCTGAAATCCCATGCAATAGTGCGTTGATATTGTTGGTTTTTCCGTAGAATTGTACCCATTACCCGCCGCTTTTCAAATGACACTACCTGGCTAAGCCTTAGGGCCTGTTCTCCTGCCGGCAGCCTGATAAGCATGTTTTCCAGGTCTTCAACGCTGAAGGCATCAGCTGTTTTGAATCTGAGGGCATATGGCACACGCTCATTATTTAAAATCAGACTATTATGCCCGAGATTTTCTTTTAGATGGCTCTGGATTCTGTAGAGAATCCACGCAGGTGTTACCTTATATCGGGATAATTCCTGCCTTTTTATGCGCAGTACTACTTCCTGGTTGCTTCCGCCCCAGTAGGTGGCGGCATCTGTGTTTATATCTTTTACGCGGGGATGTCTTCTGAGCCGCCGGGCCAATTTATGTGCAATATTTTTTACTTCCTGATAGTTATAGCCCAGTATCTCAAGGCGATTGGAGAGGTATTGACCTCCTCCGCCTCCGGAGTGGAATGGATCCCCGAACCCACTTACCGATATACCGAATCCGGCGATGTAAGCAGCTTCTGCTATGCATGATTCCTTTAAGAGATAGGGCGCAGGGCTATTCAGGCCTGCATCGGTAAATTCAATACGCATTTGTGCCCGTTCATCTGAGACATTGACGAGCACACGCTTCACCCCGCCCTGGCCTACGGCTTTCTTCTCAAAGCGGCTGATTATTTCATCTGTCCGTGTGAGCCTTGCACCCTTTGGCATGCGGAGGTAGACAGATAGTACCTCCTTGCTGGAATTGCCATATCGCCAGATTTCGCCTTTAGTTACCTTTTTCTCAAAGATCCAGACACTGCCGGCCACTATTATAATGGTGGCAAAGAGTGTGAGGCCCCGATGGTGCAGGATGCGGCGCAGGAAGCCGCCATATACCTTGCGCAGCTTGTCGGTCCAGCTTGATTTTGGGGCTTTATTACTGTGTGTATATAGTCTGGCTGTAAGTGATGGTGTGATGATGAAGGCGACAACCAGGCTGGCAATAAGAGAGAAACCAACAGCCAGCGTAAAAGGCAGATAAAATAGACGTAATTCCCCGGTCAGGTAGAGAAAGGGTATGAAGGCGGCAATAGTTGTCATGGTAGCTGCAATGATGGGCATGACAACTTCACGGGCACCATGAATAGCTGCTTCGTGTATGGGCAGGCCGGCTTGCCTGTGTTTTGTGATGTTTTCTACAACTACAATAGCATTATCCACCAACATTCCAAATCCTAAAGCCAGCCCAGCCAAAGTGAGCAGGTTCAGGCTCATGCCAACAAGGAGAAAACCGTTGAAGGCAAGCAGTACGGAAAAGAAAATTGTTGAGAGAATAATGAATGGTGCGCGCAGTGTTGACAGGAATGCCATGAGTACAAGGAAGATAACGGCAACAGAGTAGATGGCGCGGTGGCTGAGAGCTGAGAGTTCCCGGCGGATCTCGCGGCTCTGATCGTTTAATACTTGAAATTCTATGCCGGCAGGCAGGCGATAGCGTAGTTGTTCCATTTTTTCTGTGATTGCATCCACTACTGCGATTGTATTTTTTCCGGTCTCTTTTTCGATCTGAATGGATATGGCAGGATTCCCATCTATGCGGGAGAGGTGATAGGGGCGGCCATGAGCATCCGTCACTTCAGAGACGTCTGCCAGGCGTATGGGTACGCCATTATTAGTAGAGAGTATTGTGTTTTCGATTGCAGTGATGGAGTCCAGGGGCATATCTATGAAGAGTATATGTCTTTCATTGTGTTGATGAATTGCGCCTACAGCTTTTCTGAAGGCCAGTGCACCCAGGGCTGATTGTACATGGTTTTCATCAATGCCGTGGGCGCGCAGGGCTGCCTCATCAAGTCTGATGGCAAGTTCTCTGTCCTGGCCTCCAAGGACGCGTACATCAGCCACACCGTCTACGCCTAATAATGCAGGCATTATGTTTTTCAGGGCTATGCTCCGCAGGCTGGCCAGGCCCAACGGGCCAGACATTCGCAGAGAATAGAACTGTCCCTTTTGAAATTCTCTGGGCACATATTTTTCAATTTGAGGTTTACCTGCACCCGGAGGCAGGTTTTTCCTGAGGCTGTGCAGTGCCTCACTCAAAGCCAGGGCGGCAAATTCCATATCTGTGCCCCTTTGGAACTCCAGCGTGACTCTTGATATGCCTTCAGAGGACTCGGATGTAAGTTCTTTAACGCCGGGTAAAGAGGCTGCAGCTGTCTCAATAGGCGCGGTGATGTAGGCTTCCATGACCTCTGATGATGTGTCGTGCCAATTGGCAGTGACAGTAAGTTTTGGGAAATTTGTATCCGGAGTCAACTCCAGGGGCAGCCGCCGTACTGCATAGATACCGGTAAAGAGTACTATCAATCCACCCATGGCAACAGCAACCGGACGGCGGACAGCATGGTCAATGAGTTTCATTTATCAGCTTTCAAATTGTTAAAATTAATGGTGATTGGTACACGGATTTGGAAAGATGATCACAGAATAGAGCTTTATAATTATGAAGAATCCGTTTTTATCCGTTTAATCTGCGTCATCTGTGTGCAATTGTTTTTGTTTTCAAAGAGCATTGGCACACGGAAAAGACGAATTTGGACGGATGATCACAGATAGAGCTTTATAATTATGAATAATCCGCTTTTATCCGTTAAATCTGTGTCATCCGTGTGCAATTGCCTTTGCTCTTTCAGCTGGAGCTCTTTTTCTCCATTAAACTATAAATAACCGGAATACATATCAAGGTCAGTCCTGTTGATGTAATCAGGCCGCCAATAATGGACAGGGCAAGGGGGCGCTGGAGTTCTGCACCTTCTCCAAAGCCGATTGCCAGGGGCAGCAGTCCCAGAATTGTCGTCACGGATGTCATTATTATGGGACGGAAGCGTTTGCGGCCTGCTTCCATCAGTGCTTCGTGAACCGGCATTCCTCTCCGCCGGTTTTGATTTATAAAATCGACTTTTACTATAGCGTCATTTACGGCAATTCCAACCAGCACTACAATGCCTATCAGTGCGATTACATTAATAGATTGTCCGCACACGAAGAGCAGCCAGATAGCACCTATTCCTGCCATTGGTACAGAGAAGAGGATGACCAGAGGATGACGCAGAGATTCAAACTGGGCGGCCATTATCATGAAGACCAGGGCTGCGGCAAGCACGGCGGCAAGTATCAGGCTCTTATAGCTTTCAGCCATCTCTTCACGTATGCCACCAATTTCAATGCGCAATTTATCTGATGCCAGCGAAGTGAGACGTTTTTCGGCATCGGCAACTGCCTGGTCGAGACCCCGATTTTCTACCCGGCCGGACAATCTGAGCAGTCTGGCCTGATTTTCCCTGTGAATGGCTGTTGTACCCTTGCCGGGTGAGACGCTGACAAGCTCGCGCAGCGGAATGGAGAGAGGGCCTGAAGGTATTCGCGCATCAAGGAGTTTCTCAATGGGCGTCTCTCTGGAATTGGCCGGACGTACACGTATATCAATCTTCTGATCAAAGGCCTTGTATTGACTTGCAATTGTACCTGCAACTCTGTCCTTAATGAAGCTGGCAATTTCATAGACGGACAAGTTGTAGCGGCCAGCCTTTTTTCTATCAATCTGAATACGGATTTCAGGCCGTGCCAGGGCAGTTGCAGGGATTATGTCTGTGAGTCCTGTGCCTTTTGTAAGGGCACGTACAGTATCAATAAGTGACATGCTGCCAGCCAGGTCATTACCAATCAGGCGAATCTCTACATCACCTCCGGCCTGGCCCAACAGTTCACCCAGTACGGATTGACTGGCGTTCATTGTTATGTTACCATCTACTTCGGAGAAACTTATTCGCAGATCGGTCATGACCGATTGAGTGGATTCTCCTTTTGCTATCCGGATACGAAGTTGAGCTCTGTTAAGCTGAGACTCACCAGTGCCATCTATGCGGCCGATGCGTGTGAATACATCTGCCACTCCGGGGTGGTCCATTGCCATGGCTTCCATTCGTGATGCGGATTGTGAAACGGTCTCAAGCGATGCACCAGGGGGAAGCAGCAATTCTGCAACAAATTCACCCTGGTCTACTTTGGGCAGCAGTTCTCTGTCCATTGCGCTGCCCACTAAAAAGGTAGCAACCAGGAGGAGGCCCAATATAGATAGGACTAGGCCGCGGTGCATGAGTGCTTTTTCAAGAATTATCTCATAGTGGCGCATTGTTTTTTCAAGTATTATATCGATTTTATCAAACAGAGGTTTAAAATTTTTTGAGAGCCATTGCCCAATACCGTTGAATATCCGGCGTATGGCATTGAAAATTTGTTTGATCCCGCCCCATATAATAGAGTGCACGGCCTTGCCCAGCATGCGGAAAGGCCATGATATCCATCTCAAGACAGAAATGTGCAACCATATGGAATGAGAAGCCTCTTCTGTGAAAAAGGCATCTCCATGGGAAAGGGGTGAAGGTTTTTTGAAGCGTGCTGCCATAACAGGCAAGAGTGTCAGGCTGACCAATAATGACGCCAGCAGAGAAAAAGTTACAGTCAGTGCCTGGTCGTGGAAGAGCTGACCGGCCACGCCCTTGACATAAAGTACAGGCAGGAAGACAGCGATTGTGGTAAATGTTGAGGCAGTGACAGCCATGGCCACTTCACGTGTGCCTGATACAGCGGCACTCTGCAGGTCTGCGCCTTCTTCGTGATGTCTGAATATGTTTTCAAGTACAACAATTGATGCATCTACCAGCATGCCCACACCCAGGGCAAGACCACCAAGAGACATCAGGTTTAGCGTTACGCCTGAAAAATGGAGCAAGGTGAATGTTGCAATAACCGCAATTGGAATAGCTATGCCAACTGCTATGGGATGACGGGCATCGTGCAAGAAGACAAAAAGCACTAGGAAGGCCAATATGCCGCCCAGGGCGATGGCTGTGAGTAGATTGGAAATGGCCTGTTGTATAAAACCTGCCTGATTAAAGGCTACGGATATTTGAACCTTTGGGTATTGTTCTCTGAGTTCCGAGAGTATTTCCTGTACTTTATTGGCTGCTCGTACTGTATTGGCACCGGCTTCTTTCTGAAGCAGCAGACCTATTGATTCGGCACCATTATACCTTGTAATAGACTCGGTCTCTCTGAATTCGTTTTTAATTTCTGCTATCTCGGATAATAATATTCGATGACCCTTTTCACCATGTCTGATTACTGTTGATGCAATTTCCGCAGGATCCTGGAAGGCACCAAGTGTACGCAGACTGAATCTGTAGCGTCCTCTTAGCAGTGAGCCTCCGGGCATGTCCTGATTTGCCAATCTTATCTTTTGAGCAATTTCATCTACAGTGAGACCCAGATGCTCAAGTTTTTCCGGATTGATATCTACATGGATCTCGCGCACAGGCCCACCGGTGACGCGGGCAAGGGCAACGCCGTCAATCTGTTCCAGCCGCCGCTTGAATACATTACGCGTGAGATCTGCCAGATGAGGCAGATCTGCTTCATTTCCCGTAACAGAGAGGCCCATAAATGCCTGGCTGGAGGGGTCGAGCCGTATGACGACGGGGTCTTCGGCTTCATCTGGCAAACGGCCCAGACGGTCCAGCTTCTCACGTACATGCAGTGCTGCAAAGTCCATATCCTGACCCCAGGTGAACTCTAAAGTCACTACGCTGAGTCCCTCGCTGGATATAGATGATATATTCCTCAGTCCCGGCACTGTTGCCATTACACTCTCAATGCCCCGGGTGATAAGCCGCTCTACTTCTTCCGGCGGAGCGTCACGGAAAGTAGTCTGCACCGTGAGTTTGGGATATGCCAGATCCGGCAGTAAATCTACAGGAAGACGGGAGAGGGAGATGCCTCCCAGTAACAGGATTGCCGTGTAGAACATGACCACAGCAACGGGACGTTTGACAACATGTTGGGCTAGATGCATTGCTTTTCTTTCATTAATTAATATTTCAATTTAGTGACTACAAGTGAAAAAAAATTCCAAAAAACAAATAACAAATAACAAATCTCAAATCTCAAATCTCAAAGAGTAAAAGACAAATAACAAAGAGCAAATAACAAAGAGCAAAAAGCAAAAAGCAAAAAGCAAAAGATAAATTCCAAAAGGCAAATAGCAAAGAGCAAAAAGTAAAATATAAAATGAATTAATTGTAAATTAACTATTGGGATTTTTTGATGATGGTAGAGAGGATTTTCTTCAACTGTTCTGCCTCATCTATCAGTAAATCCACTTCAACACTGTTGTTTAGGTTATTTGTTTCATTGATTAATCGCAGCCAGTAAATACATTCTTTGGATTCTTTACGGCTTATTTTGATCCTATAGAGAAAGTCTTTTTTGCTGACTGCTTCATTTGCTTCAATGTAATTGGCACCCACAGAACCCGAAGCGCGAATGAGTTGCTTTCCATCTTCAATATTTGCCAAGGTGTTGGGGAGAGTTTTTATAAATAGTCTCACTGCCCTGGCAAATTTGAAAGTACGTTTTTCAAGATCGTATACCTGTCTATTTTGTGAAACTTTGACCATAGTCTGTATTTGTTTTTTTATTGTTCTTTATGGTATTTGTCTTTTGCTCTTTGTTATTTGCTCTTTGTTATTTGTTATTTGTTCTTTTGGAATTTGTTCTTTGTAATTTGGTGCTTGATCTCTGCTATTTGGAGCTTTTTATTTTAATCGGTGAATCATGGGCCAGCGTGTAGTGTCCGTCAATGAGTACGGCTTCTCCTACTTTCAGATCGAATGCCGAACCTGTCACTTCGTAATATTTGTCATTGGATAGCCCGATATCCACATAACACCACTTTGCCAGGCCATCTCTGGCAATGAAGACCAGGAAGCGATTATCGCGTTCCAATACTGCTGCGCGGGGAATAAGCATACGATTTTCATAGCGGGCTGATTCCAGGCGTACTTCTGCGTACATGCCTGCCTTGATGCGGCCGTCTGTGTTGGCCACTTCCACGGTGACGCGGCAGGTGCGGGTTTTTTCATCTACTATGGGGTTGATAGAGACTATCCTGCCCTTGAATTTTTCTCCGGGGAATGCTGCCATGCTTACATCTGCCATTGATCCTGTGCGGATATGTGCAATCTCGCTCTCAAGGCACTGGGCGGCAATGGTGACATTGGATAGATCAACCAGCGTGAAGACCGGAGTGCCCGGCATTGCCTTACGGCCTATACAGACATCCTGATTACCCAATATGCCTGAAAAGGGTGCTCGGATAGTGCATTGATCAAGTCTGTAGCGGGCCTTTTGTTCATTCAGTTTAGCTGTAGTTAGACCGCTTCTGGACGCCCATCTGGCCTCACGTTTTTCAGTGGCAAAATTATTGGCCGATTCTTTCCAGAGCCGTGCTGCGGCCGCCTCTTCTTCATGTCCGTTGCCGTTCTCAGCAGCTGTCTCGGCCTGCTCGGCCAACGTGTTCATTCTAATTACATAGTCGGGATCACCCGTAGTCTCTTTATTGGCTGTGATGCCGCCGCTCATGAGTTGTTCTACAAATTTGTCTTCAGCCTTTGAGAGTTGATCTTTTGCCGAGAGCCAGTCAAAGCGGGCTTCACGGTCATCCAACTTTAATATTACATCACCTTTATTTACACAGCTGCCTTCCTGCACGGGCATTTCCACTACCAGGCCGCTGAGAGTTGGTGTAATATCCGCCTGCCTTGCAGCCTTTACCAGGCCTGTAGCTGTAACCCGTTTGACCAAAGATCCTGTGAAGCATGTATCTACTTTCACTGATACTGCATGGCCTGCCTTTTCTCCGGTTTTGAATGTGGTGTCTTCTTCTCCGTCTTCTTTGCCGGTCTGCCTGATGACTATGATGATGAGTGCAAAGAGCATGATTACTGTCAGGGGTTTGTATATGGCGCGGATAAACGTTGCTATAGAAGCCATTGATGGTCTCCTGCTAAATAGGTTACCTGTGTTGGTGCTGAAGTGCTGTATATATAATAACCATTGAATCCGGATTGTGTGACAGTCCGGTATTTTTTTCTGATACTGAAAATATACTTCAATTGCAAGTAATGTGTTGTTGAATGGAGATGGAATATATACAACATTGTATTGATATGCAAGTTGATATATTGCATTGTCTGTAGTATTTATACTTTTTCGTGCCTGGCTAATTATTTATACGAGACGTGTTGCTGTTCTGTTTATCTGCGTGAAGGAGAAAAATAATATTCTCAGTACATAATGCATTGATTTTACTGATGTTAACTATTTTAAAAAAATATATTCGCAATTAATTCAAAAAAACACTTGACTTTGATAATATTTTAGATTAGTTTTGTTTTCAGCATTATCATCAGCATTATCATCAGCATTATCATCAGCATTATCATCAGCATTATCATCAGCAGCATTATCATCAGCAGTATTAGTATGTATTGAAGTGCTTTGCGCCGTCAAGGATACGTGACAGGTTGTTGTTTGTTTAGAATAAAGGTTGGTTATAATCAAATTATAAAATACCTATAGAATATTTTAGCAGCGTGGTGTCTCATTTGTGGAGTCGAATTCGTTTTTAGATAAAAGGGGTTTAACTCTATGTCCACTGAAATATAGGAACCCATTATCTTGTGGCTAGCACTTTTTGAAAAACACAGAAGTAGTATGTTCATAATGATATTGTTGGCAGGGGATATGTTGACGAAGTTGTATATCGGAGGTGTTCTAGCGTAAGGGATTGTCTGTATGGAAGTGGGCTGATTCCTGTTTGTACGGATTGGTAGGTAGTTGGACGTAGAGCGTCCGGAAAAATATTCCCGTGGAGATCGTGGGAACGAAACAATAAAAAATTAGTTTTGGAATTATTTCTATTTACACATGTTAAATTTAATTATGGAGGTAGAATTGAAGAAAGTGCAAGAGTATGTATGTATTGCTATCGGAATTTTATTTTTATTTTCAGGTGTAAGCAAGATAATAGGTTTTATGTCTTTTATTCAATCAATTGGCGCATACCAATTATTCCCCAATTTAATTAATTACTTTTTCGGTATTATTATTATAATAACTGAAATCATCGGTGGGCTCTTATGCTTAAAGATAAAAACACAAAGAATTGGTTTGGCTGTTATCTGTATACTTATAACGGAATTTCTTGCTCTATCAACATATGCAATCATCGTTTCAATACATCAAATGTGTAATTGCTTTTTATTTGTCGAGGGCCAAAATAATTCCCCG
>JAGLOF010000117.1 GCA_023139105.1 bacterium | reverse complement strand
ACTGAAAAGTGTCGAAAACAGGAAAGAATATCCTCAATAATACCTTTGCTTTGGAAGAAATTCGGAAAGCTACGAGAATTGAATGCATTGTTTTTGAGGATAAGGCCTTTCTTCTGAAAGAGCAAGTAGCAGCATTTTTTGAAGTTTCACCACGTACAATTGACAATTATCTGGCCAAACACGGGGAAGAACTGCATCAAAACGGGTACGAAGTATTGCGCGGTAAGAGATTGAAATTACTCAAGTTGGCATTGACAGAGTCCTATGTTAACGAAACAAATTTCGTAAACATAAAGGCCCCGCAACTAGGAATATTTGATTTTCGGGCTTTTCTTAACCTTGCTATGCTTATAACCGAGAGCGAACGGGCTCGCCTTCTACGAAAGGCAATGCTCGATATTGTTATAGATACGCTCAATAAAAAGACCGGCGGCGGCACCAAATATATCAACCAGAGAGATGAAGACTTTATTATTGCTTATTTTCAAGAGGAGAATTATCGCAAAGAATTTACTGACGCATTACGAGATTATGTGGATATGGGAAACTTTAAGTATCCATTGTATACGGATAAAGTTTACATCAGCATTTTCCGGGCAATTTATCAAGAAGATGGAAAATATCAGCTACCATATAGCTGCTGGAAAAATTGACAAAGATTTACTGCGCGAAATTATAATTGCGACCTTAGATGATGACGATGATAATGAAGAACTCAAATTGAAAATTATTAATGCTATACAACCAAAATAAGTGGGTATTGGATGATACAGTGAATCTATCAAAATAAATTTTTCCCCATTGTATTTCAACTGTTGACCTTGATAGTGTTTATATTATTGATTAGTGCAGATTTAGCTGTAGATACAGATGATGTGGCATTCTCAAAGATACTCAGAAATACGAATATTGCTAACATGGTTGTATGGTCATACTGGTGGCCATTGATAATTATTCTTTCTGTTGTGATTGGCCGGGTATGGTGTATCATCTGTCCAATGGAATTATTGACAAGTCTCACTGGCAGATTCGGATTAAAACGGCTCAAATGATTTCTGATGGAGTTATAAAATTAGATAGCAATTTTATAAATACAATGAAATCTTGAAAGGTTAAAATGTCCACAATTTTTTCAATGATAAAATCCATACGTTATCTTGATTTTAGTTCGCTGAAAAGGGAAAAGGATGTAACTAGTATCAGAAAGAATTGGGGCAGGGAAGTTCGTAAAGATAGAAAGTTCAATCTCATCTCAATCTATCATAAATTGATATCAGAGGATGATGATGCTGGATTTGTCGATGAAAATACATGGAATGATTTAAACATGGATTCTGTATTTTCAATGATTGACAGAAATGTCAGTGCTGTTGGAAGCCAATATTTGTATAGCCTGCTACACAGATATGAAGATGATTCTCAAGTACTTTCAGCCAGGTTTAAACAATGTCAGTATTTCATTAAGAATAGTGCAATTCGTGAAGAGATTTTGATCAATGTGCATAAGCTTCGTCATGATAATGCATATTATATTCCAAATTTGATTTTCAAGGGCCTGCCTGAACGACCAAGGTATTATTTTTTCTTCTATCTATTATCATTTACCATGCTTTTGTCCCTGATATTGATTTATTTCAATACTATTTTTTTGTTTATTGCATTAGCTTTGGCTCTAATCAATCTCCTGATAAATGAATTGTATGGGCGTAAAATCACAGGTTTTTTAGTAGATATATCTTATTTAAATTCATTGCTGAGAGTCGGAATAAAGCTCTCTGAACTGGATGGTCAAGTAGAACAAATTGAAGAGTTGCAAAAGCTCAAAAACTTTGCGACTACTATGAATAAGAAAATCGGATGGCTAATTATCGATAAATCGCGGCTGAATGAATTATCTGCGGCCTTCGTTGATTATCTTAACTATTTCTGCCTCTTTAATATTGTTTCTTTTGTCCATTCAATTCAATATATCAGCTCTAATCATGATAAATTGGAAAAAATTTATTGTGCAATAGGTTCATTGGATGCCACCATTTCAATTGCATCATACATGACGACCTTGCCTCAGTACTGTCTGCCGGAATTTAACAGAGAAAAGATAATTGATGTAGATAAAATTTATCATCCGTTACTCAATAATCCAATCTCGAATGATTTTCATATCCGGGATAAATCTGTTTTGATAACAGGTTCCAACATGGCAGGAAAAACTACTTTTATCAAAACAATCGGATTAAATATTATTCTCGGTCAGACTATTTCAATATGTCTGGCTCAGCGGGCCGTGTTACCGGGATTGATTGTTAAATCGTCAATAAAAAGGGCAGATGATATCAATGAGAACAAAAGTTATTATTTCAAAGAAATTGAATCTGTTCTGCAATTCATCAAATTAGGCTCCGGACAGGATGATTATTTGTTTTTGATAGATGAAATATTTCGTGGTACCAATACTATCGAGAGAATTGCCGCTGCAACAAGTGTTCTACGTTATCTATCGAAAAACAGTATTACATTTGTTACTACACATGATGTTGAACTTCAACATCTTCTGGCTGAAGATTATGACATGCATCATTTTGCCGAACAGGTCGATTCCGGAATTCACTCTTTTGACTATCTGATAAAGGCGGGCCCAACTTCTTCACGGAATGCTATCAAATTACTACAATTAAAAGGTTATCCGCACACCATTATTGAAGAGGCAAATGATTTAGCTGAGCAGTTCAGTGTCAATAAAACTATTGGCCATATGTTGACCTAAGTATGTTTTGCTAAATATTATCATAAAATAGCAGCTGTCAATTCCAGATTGTTGAAGTATAGGAGCAGTTAACTTTGAAACATATGCTTATAAATACTGTTTGATAGCAAATATTTATTTTGTATATTAGAATACAAAATTTACTAATCCAAAAAATCAGGAGATAATCATGAATTCTGAAACTATTTTAGCAAAACTCACTGAAATTTCACTTACATATGGCCCCAAGTTGATAGCCGCTATTGTGGTTTGGATAATTGGTAGCTGGATTATAAAAATGATCGTCAAAGCTTTTGGAAAAATGGCAGATAAAAGTAAAACAGATTCTTCCCTGAAACCATTTTTAACCGGTATTCTTGCCGGATTATTAAAGATAATGTTAGTCATTTCTGTGTTAGGCATGCTGGGTATTCAAATGACATCATTTATCGCTATTTTAGGTGCAGTTGGTTTGGCTGTAGGTATGGCACTTTCCGGCACTTTGCAAAATTTTGCAGGCGGTGTAATGATTCTTCTTTTCAAACCTTTCAGAGTAGGCGATTTCATTGATGCACAGGGTTATTCAGGGACAGTCAATGAAATTCAAATTTTTAATACTATTCTCAAGACACCTGACAATAAAACAATTATTATTCCTAACGGAGGTCTTTCAACTTCTTCAATGACTAATTTTTCTGCTGAAGCCACTAGAAGAGTTGATTGGACAATTGGAGTAGGGTATGGTGATGACCTTGACAAAGCAAGAAAGGTTATACAGCAGTTATGTGATAAGGACACAAGAATTCTAAAAGATCCTGAGGTTTTTATTGCTGTTTCAGAATTAGCGGACAGCTCTGTTAATTTTGCAGTGAGAGCATGGGTAAATGCGGCTGATTATTGGGGAGTCTTCTTTGATATGAATGAGAATGTTTATAAGACATTTGCCAATGAAGGTCTAAATATTCCATTCCCGCAAATGGATGTTCATGTTCATAATGATGATAAAGAGTAAACATTATATAGTTGCATATTTTAACACCGGGTATTATTAATTCGACGCCCGGTGTTATAATGTTTTTAAACTTATCGTGGTTTTTTATCCCGGAGATACACATGATTCAATATCAGATTATGCTTGAAGGTGAGGATGTTTTTGAATTTACTGTAGATACCTCGGCTGATACATCAATAGAAGATACTGATACATGTTACTCTGAGTGGCTGCTGCTTGAACGTTTTCAATGCAAGCATTGCACACTCTCTACCAATAACAGGAAAACCTGCCCTGCCGCCCTGTCTATTAAACCTCTGCTCGAACGTTTCAGTCATTGCATGTCATATGAGACTGTAGATGCCATTGTCCATAAAGGAGACGTGGAGTACAGAGCCTCTGTCTCCAGTCAGCATGCCCTGCGCTCTTTGAGCGGTCTTGTCATGGCACTATCAGCCTGCCCTGTTCTTAAAAAACTGCGGCCCCTTGCCCGGCATCACATTCCGTTTATAGAGCAGGACCATACTGTGATACGTTTTACAGGTCATTATTTTATTGGTCAATACCTACGTGCACAAGAGGGGAAATCTCCTGATTGGGAGCTGGAGGGATTGCTTGAGCTTCTTAATCAAATACATGTTGTGAATGTTAATATTGCCAAACGACTCAGACTTGCTGCTGAAAAAGATTCAATGGTCAATGGAATTGTGATTCTGGATACTTCTGCCCAGCATGCAGAGACTGATATCAGGGATCAGCTGATGGAACTTAAGTCTTTATATCACTCGTATCTGGATGTGTCATAGATAAAAAGTCCAATATTATTTACTCATTCACTATTGCTCATTCGGCTTAACAACTTTGATCTGCTAGATTCTTCAGCTACTTACAAGGGGCGCTGGTGAGATTCTGAGTGAAGACAATATTCAGAAAATCGGCACCTGTTTCAATAAGAATGTTAATAATTTTTCTTGATGTGATTATTGAGTTGATGTTTTGAGGAGGTTCTGAAATGAGATGCTTTTCTACAGCTGTATTATTAGTGATGTTTGCTGCCGGGCATGCAGGTGCCACTGATTATGCTCTCTACTTCCTGGGCGGACAGTCCAATATGGAGGGATATGGATATGTCTCCGAGTTGCCGGCAGAGTTGTCAAGTGATCAGGCAGGCGTGATGATCTTCCATGGTAATATCGGATCTGACAATACAACCGTGGATGGGCGTGGCCTGTGGCATATGCTGAGGCCCGGACACGGAACGGGTTTCAGTACGGATGGAAAGGTCAATCACTACTCTGAGCGTTTTGGTGTGGAACTTACATTCGCCAAAGCTATGCGGGCCTCTCATTCTGATCAGCCGGTGGCAATAATTAAATATGCAAAAGGCGGCACATCTATAGATACAGACGCAGCAGGCAATTTTGGATGCTGGGACGCGGATTATTCATATGGATCAGCTATCAATCAGTATGACCATTTTCTGGCTACAGTGCGAAATGCCACGGCAGTGAGCGATATTGATGGTGACGGTGAAAATGATCGCCTTATTCCATCGGGCATTGTCTGGATGCAGGGGGAGAGCGATGCATGTTATTCACTGGATATAGCAATACGTTATCAGCAACATCTGCATACATTGATGAATCTGATTCGTACTGCCTTCCGTTCTGATGATATGCCTGTAGTCATCGGCCGCATATCCGATTCGGGTAATGATGATGATGGAATAGTATGGAAATGGGGCAATGTAGTGCGTCAGGCCCAGGTTGACTATGTGAAGGCGGACGGCAACGCGACTTTGGTCACCAGTACAGATGATTACAGCTACTCCGATCCTTGGCATTATGATACTGCCGGTTATATAGATCTCGGTAAACAGTTTGCCTCAGCTTTGATTATATTGCAGAATCAGCCTCTGTTCCGTACAACTCATTCCACATATTACAGACAGCAGAAGACACAGTTTGAACTACTGGAGAATACAGCAAAAGACATTATGCTCCTGGGTGACAGCATTACAGACTGCGGTGAGTGGTCAGAGCTGCTGCCTGGATACCTTACCCGAAACCGGGGGATCAGCGGTGACCGTACGGATGGTGTTTTGAAACGTATGGATGAAATTTTATCCGGCAGGCCCAAGAAGATATTTCTAATGATAGGCGTTAATGATCTGTCACTTGGTTTCTCTGTGGATGATATTATTGCCAATTATCGTCGCATTATCAGGGATATTCGTAATGGATCACCGGAAACTAAATTATATATTCAGAGCCTGCTTCCGGTGAATCCGGCACCTGAATACTCCCGTTTCCGGGATCATGTTAATAAGACGCGAAGTATTCAATTGCTTAATTCCAGGTTAAAGGATTTGGCCAAAGCTTCAGGTCTGACATATATTGACCTCTATTCCCATTTTACTGTGGAGCATAATTATTTAAATCCGGACTATACTAATGACGGACTGCATCTGACGGGACCGGGTTATATAATGTGGGTGTCTCTGTTGCAAGGTTATTTGAAAGAGTGATATAAAGTTTTGATCGCTCAGGAGTGGGCCTGCTTTAATGAATATCTGTTTTGAAGTTTATTAGATTCCAGAATCAAAAACGATTGCGATACCGAGACGGAGACCGAATAATCGTTTATATACCTTTTACCGGGACATTTTAGTATTTCCATTCGTGTTATCTGAATTCCATTGCTCTTTTATACTATTTTTTAAAGTTTTACAATGTACAAAATGAGTGGACTTACCGATATCCTCAAAAAAAACAGTTTGACATTCCATTTTAAAATCTTATACTATATTAATACAATTACTGATTTTCCTCAAACGGATTATTCTCAATTTCGTAAATTCTCATCCTGATACGTTTTTAATTTTTAACAGATTACAATTACTATGAAACAGCACCCATAGAGCATTGGGGCATCACTTCCACTATCAATTGGAGGAGGCGCTATGCCGGCGATACGACAACTCTTGAAGATGACATTTAAGTATGCTTGCACTCTCATTCTCCTTCTTTATCTCCCGGATATTGGCTATACTCAATCGATTCAGAAGCGAATAAACAATAACGCCCATTTGAGTGATCTGCTCTTGCAGAAGACTACCCATGTTAAAAGTATCATTTTTCCTGCTCCGGTTTATAAATGGAACAATCAATCAAAACTTCAAATTTCAGCAAGCGACACACTTATAGAAGTGGAGCCAAATAACACAATTGCTCAAGCACAAACACTGATTGGTGACTCCCCAATTCTTGTTAAAGGCACTGCGGAAGTGGATGACGAAGGCGACTTGGTTTTAGTTGCCCTCAACGATGATATAGAAGATTTATTTTCGATTACCACCGTTCGCACAGGGCTATCGCTCTCACTCTCCGGTATTCAGGAGGATTGTGATCTTTACATTATCGATGATGTAGGCAGCAATGTCCTGGGAGCCTCGAATTTTATAAGCTCCACTTATCCGGAATTCATCACATTGCCCAATTTGGCGCCTGGCACTTATCTGATTGGCGTCACGATCTATGATCCTGATATCGCCAGCGGATCATCGACGCCCTATGTACTTCGTGTGACAACAAATTGTATTCCAGCACCTCCAGATATGGTTGCCTGGTGGCCAGGAGATGACAACGCGAATGAACGTATAGCCAATCTTCATGGAACTGAAAATGGTGGTACAACCTATGTCAACGGTATAGTCGATCAGGCGTTTTCCTTCGATGGCATTGATGATTTTGTGAATACGCCCCTGGATGTTCAGCCATCCGCCATGCCGACGACCACTTGGGAAGCGTGGATTTATCCGGAGAAGATAAATCATGGCGTCAGGCAATCGATCTTCTGCAATGATGATGGTGGTTTTGACCGTACTGTGGTCATCGAAAGTAATACCAAGAACTTTGGAATATTTACAGGAACAAGTGTCTGGCAACCGGTTAGTGCGGATACAGGTAGCTGGCAGCATATAGCCGTTATCTTTAAGCCTGATGATATTATATTTTATAAAAACGGGATGCAGTATAATTTTGGAGCAGCACCATCCGGGCAGGCCACCATACATCCTTTGTTTATTGGGAAGAATCCGGATTATGGGGAATACTTTCAGGGGGCCATCGATGAGGTCTGTATCTATGACCGTGCCTTGACAGCAGAAGAAATCCGGACTATTTTCACGGCTGGCTGTCAGGGGAAGTGTAAGGGTGATACTGTTGCCATACCCACATTCAATCCCGTTCCTGGCAGTTACACCTCGGCGCAGAGCGTGGTCATCAGCTGCGCCACGCCCGGCACCACCATCTACTACACCGTTAATGGTGCAGATCCTTCCGAGGCGGATACGCCATATGCCACTCCTGTCGCCATCTCATCGACTACGACGTTGAAGGCCAGGGCTTTCCTAGGTGGATGGACTCCAAGCACTATGGCCAGCGGTGTGTATACCATTTCTCAGACTATCGCCACACCCACATTCAATCCCGTTCCCGGCACTTATACCTCGGAACAGAACGTAGCCATCAGCTGCGCCACGCCTGGCACTGCCATCTATTACACGACCAACGGGACTGATCCTACTGAAGCGAGTACACAGTATACCAGTCCTATCGCCATCTCGACGACCATGACGCTGAAGGCCAGAGCATACTTAAGTGGATGGAATCCCAGTATGGTGGCCAGCGGCACATATACTATCGTTCTTGAGCCGGATATATCAGTGAATCCCGGCAGCCTACAGTTTGGCAGTGTGGCAGTGGGGGGACAAAAGGATTTGACTGTGCGAATTGGCAATGATGGAGATGCTCCTCTTTCAGTCACCGGATTGATGTCAACCCACGTTGATTTTACCCGAACTTCTTCTGCATTGCCCTTGACCATTGCACCGGATGACAGCCAGGAAGTTACCATGCGATTTTCCCCGGCCTCTACCGGAGATAAAACAGGCATACTGAACATTATAAGCAATGATCCTGATGAGGCGACTGTACAGATACCGCTGTCGGGCACAGGAGAGTCAGCTGCTTCAGATACCTGTATCACTCCGCCCGCCAAAATGGTGGCCTGGTGGCCGGGAGACGGTGATGCAGTTGATTATGCGGGTATGTATCATGGCTCTCTGCAAAACGGCATCGGCTTTAGTGAAGGATATGTTCGGGAAGCCTTTGACCTGGATGGTGTAGATGATTATATGTCGGTGAATCCAGAGCTGCTTAACGGGGAGAGTTGGGTTACAATAGAGAGCTGGATCTATGTAAATGAATATGGCACTTCGACGACCCCGATCCTGGTCGATGCCACGCCGGATGATATGGATTTCCGTTTTTTTCTTTCGGATACACATTTACTCGCATTTGAATTAACAGCCTGGACTACATCGGCTCAAGTTTTCTCGGCTATGACTATCCCACAACAAACTTGGACCCATGTGGCTGCTGTATATAATGCTTATGAGATCAAAGTGTTCATAAATGGTCAACAGGATGGTGAGGCGGTCCGTTGTTGGGGATCAATCAATTCCCGATCCGATGATTTGCGCATTGGTGGTGACGGTGCTGATGGGACGGCTTATAATGGTCGAATCGATGAACTGTCTCTCTATTATCGAAATCTGAGTTCAAATGAGATCCGGGACATTTATAATGCCGGAGACCATGGGAAGTGTAAGCCCCCGATGCCGGATATTTTGATTGATACAGGTGCATTGGATTTTGGGACTGTTGCATTGGCCGGTCACGCCTATCAATCTTTACAGGTATGGAACACGGGAACCGGCCCCTTAGTGCTGAAGTGGACAGTCAGCACGGATTCACAATTTGCGGCTATAACACCTTCATTTCCAGTCACTCTTGAACCGGACAGCAGTTTTGAGATTGTTGTACGCTTCATCCCCGTTATAGCCGGGCAACAGTCAGCGGATTTGACTCTTGAGAGCACAGATCCAGATGAAAATACGGTTATTCTTTCTCTGACTGGTACAGGATTTGGCACAGGTGCTCTAACCGGTATTATCGGGAGCTATATGGATCAAACCCCTGTAGCCGGCGTACGGATGACTCTCGACAACACTAAACAAGAAGTCAGCATCACCGACAGTGCAGGGACTTTCCTGTTTCGCCATGTCAATGTTGGTGAAGACTACACGTTGATCCCCTCAATGCCGGGTTATTTCTTTGAACCTACAGAAAGGGATTATGAACCATTCAACGGTGAAGTTGACAATGCAGATTTCTCCGGCTCGCTATATGGAGATGTCAGCGGTAACGGTGACGTCATGGCCTATGATGCATCGCAGGTGCTGCAATATAGTATTGGGCTAAAACAGTGGCAGAATCCGGATAGAGATTCTATTGCCGCGGATGTCAGCGGGAATGGCCGGGTCAATGCCTTTGACGCCTCCAATATTCTGCGTCACGCAGCCGGTTTGCTGGCTTTATTCCCGGTAGAAGGTGCTGGAATAGCAAAAATAATGCAAAACACGGATGAGGTTTCAATGTCATTCGGCAAACAATATTTGGATGAGAATGGCCATATCATCATACCGGTTTTGCTCAATGGCAATATCCCAATCTATTCGTTAGAAGTGGATGTCTCCGGTGGTCTGCAGAACTCTATATTATCACGAGTTGCCTTAGTGGAAAATTTCGAATCCTATCTTTTGGCTTATTCTGGCTCAGATGAAAAAATCCGAATCGCCATGGCTGGAGTTGAACCCATATCATGTGATGGTCAGATCCTGCACCTTATTTTTTCCCCACCGGCTAAATCGATCAATGAATACAATTCCCCCCATCTTTATTTGGAGTCAGTGAGTCTCAATGACGGTGGGACTCCGGTGCAGATTGATCAATCGCCTTTGGTATTAATGAAACAACCCGAGCATCTTAAATTATATCAAAATTTTCCCAATCCATTTAATAGCAGTACAGTCATCCGTTACTTCATTCCTGATAAATCCTGTGATGAAGCGGGTCAAATCCATGTCGCACTTAAAGTCTACAATTTGCTGGGGCAGGAGGTCTATACAATAGTAGATGCCATTAAGTCTTCAGGGTACTATTCTGCTGTCTGGGACGGGCGTGAGAGTACCGGCGCCGCGGTGTCCAGTGGTCAGTTTTTTATGGTATTATCTGTTGGAAATAAACGGGATCTAAAAAAGGTGCTTTATATTCAGTAGATAGAATTTACTAAATAGATTGAGTTGTTCCTCATGGAGGATGATATGGCTTCATTAAAAGTTTATTCACGGTGTGGTAAATCATTCACTTATAATGTAATACTATTGTCATTGTTGTTCGGCATCCTGCTGATGCTGTTTCATGATACACCTTCTGGAAGATATCAATATGATATTCCATGGAATCACGAGATTCAGATTCAACAAAGAAATGATGAGTTCCTATCCGATCGGCCTCTGTATTTTGAGGTCAATCGTGGACAATTTAAAAAAGGTATTGATTTTATTGCTCGCGGAAAGGAGTATACACTCGCTTTGACAGGAGAAGAAGCGATCTTTTCTCTGGCCGGAAACACGTCCTCCAGTTTACATCTTCAATGGGTCGAGGCGAAGGTCCCTTCAAAAACATTTGGACTTGATGAGGCTATACATCAGTCAAGCTACTTCATGGGCAGAGAGGCCAGTCGGTGGTATACTGGCATCCAAAATTTCAAGAAAGTCTGTTATGAGAATATTTATAACGGTATTGATCTCCATTACTATGGGTGCCAGGGCGGAGTGGAATTCGATTTTGTAGTGAAACCGGGAATGGACCCTAGTCAAATCCGTATGTGCATTATTGGAGAGCAGGAATGGTGTTTAGATAAGCTTGGACAGGTTGTCATCCCCACTGTTAGTGGGCAGTTGGTTATACGTGCGCCGTTGATCTACCAGGAACAGGCGGGTGTTCGTGAGCTTATTGGAGGCGCCTATTACTGTATCGATGAACACACTCTGGCCTTTTCCATTGATAAGTATGATGTAACACAACCACTGATTATTGATCCGGAGGTGACCTATGCAACCTACCTGGGTGGGAGCGGTTATGATACTATGAAAAATATTGCCGTTGATTCGGATGGTTTTATCTATGTGTTGGGAACAACATCAGAAAATTTCTTTTCCTCTTCAACGATTATTGATGACGGAGATAGCTATTTTTATGTGACAAAGATGGATGATGTTGGTAATTTTTTATATACAGCTTTGATCGGTCAGCAATCATCTGTGAGTGGATTGGCCGTGGATGCTGCAGGTTGTGCACATGTAGCCGGATACACGGGGTCTGATGAATTTCCGGTCACCGGTAATGCCTTTCAAAATGAATACCAGGGGGGAAATGGTGATGCATTCTACATGAAATTGAGCGCAGACGGCAGTGCCTTGGAATATTCTACATATTTGGGAGGAGAAGATCATCAAGGTGATTATAGTAATGGTAGTGATGTGGCTGTAGATGCGGCGGGCTGTGCCTATATTACTGGCGAGACAATGCCTTCAGTGGGTGGAGATGATTTTCCAACGCGTAATGGATATCAGATGAATTATGAAGGTTACTACATCCACGCATTTGTCTCTAAAATTGATCCCAGTAAATCCGGTGATGAATCACTTATTTATTCAAGCTTGCTTGGTGGTGATGATGACAGTTACGGCAAGGCCATTGACGTGGCACCAGACGGTAGTGCCTGCGTGACCGGGAATACCAAAGCCAAGGATTTTCCCACGCAGAATCCCTATCAAGGCGCCATGGCTGGTCGGGGTGACGCTTTTGTTGCTAAATTTACACCATCAGGTGATGCACTAACATATTCAACTTTCCTGGGCGGACCGGATGCAGGTCAGCTTGATAGCGGAAGAGATATTGCCGTGGATGCAACAGGCAGCGTTTATGTTGTCGGCAATGCAAGAGACGGATTCCCAACTTCACCCGGTGCTTTTAAAACCACCGGCTCGGGAGGATTTGTGACGAAGTATGATCCTGCTGGCACAGTAGTTTATTCTACTATTTATCCCAATGCAGGTAATGGAATTGGGGTCGCTCTGACCGGTGATGTATATATCACAACATCGAAACAGATCAATGGTAATTTTGATGCGGGTGTTGCTGCTCTGGCCAGTAATGGATCGGATACACTCTTTACGACCTTCGTCGGAGGGAGCGGCCATGAATATGTAGTGGATCTGGCTCTGGATAATCTGGAGAACATGTATCTGTTGGGGAGTACATATTCCGCGGATTTTCCGGTTTTCCTGGCCCAGCAGACCGGGTACGGCGGAGGCACTGTCGATGGATTTATCGCTAAATTTCGCAGTGTGAAAATTATTGTCAACTCAACAGGAGATGATGAAGACAATGACCTTGATGATGATGTATGCTGGACGGGACAATTTATTGACCGGGATGGGAAGCTGGAAAGGGAACGGACTTTAAGGGCTGCTTTGGAAACCATAGCAAGAAGAAGTGGGACTATCACTCAATTTATTAATTTTAACATTCCAGGCGAAGAGACACCTAGAATTGAAGTAGAGAAAATACTTCCCCCGATTGATGGAAAAGTAGTGATTGATGGAACAACGCAGAAAGGCGGATTTGTGGAGGTCCAAGGAGATAATCTCGACGATGGATTCTATATTCAATACGGGGATGCAAAAATAAAGGGGCTCATTATCAATGGTTTTCAAGATGGCATAGTGTCCAAAGGAAATTTAGTATTGGAAGGAAATAGAATTAACTTTAATAAAACCGGTACGGATTTGAATGTGGATGGAGATATTATTTCAGGAGTGACACTTTTTGGAGGTTCAAATTGTATAATTGGAGGCGAAGAGGAATCCAAATGGAATTATATTGGTGGCGGTATACATAGTATTAAGAGTGGCGATGAGAGAAGGTTTTATCAAAATGTGATCGAGATACCGCCTGGTCATATGATTACAAGACCTGTGTCCATTCCCATTGATAACATGCCTGTAGATTACTTCATGCCCGAGCGGGTGGGACCAACACCTATGCCGTGGAATCATAATACGTTGTCCGCTGATGATAGATTATCAAGTTTTATCTGTGCACCACGGCTGCTTGAGATTCATCCTACCCATGTGACAGGTATGACTTATCCCGGAGCCCAAGTCTTTGTCTACAAAGCGGTTTCCATCGGTTCCGGTCAGGGACGGTATTTTCCCAGACGCGTAGAGCCATTGGGAAGCACCTATGCCAATCAAGCGGGTTATTTCGCCTGTACTATTAGTGCCGGTATTGGAACACAGATTACAGCCATGGCTATTGATAGTCATGGTCGTTCTTCAGAATTCAGTCAGCTAAAACGGCCGGTGATATTCCTGCCGGGTGTTGCAGGAAGTTTCCTGGAGGCTGAGAATGGTGATGACCTCTGGCTGCCCTGGGGATGGACATCGTCGGGTTTCACTGAAAGACTGGAACGGTTGTCTATGAAAGAATCAGGCACTGAAAGTAATGAAGCTATTCACGTTGATGGTATTTTGGAAGGTGCAGGGAAGCCATATACAGATATATTAAATGCCATTAGTGCTGCAGGATATTATGGTGATGAAGAGAATGATGATCCTTCTTATCTTGACTTGTGGCGTTTTCCATTCGACTGGCGATATTCTCCTTATGATCTTGCGGATCAGCTAAAGAATTTTATTGATGCTGTTACTTCATACAGTGGTTGGGCCGTGACCCTTGATGTGGATATTGTCACCCATAGTTATGGTGGAATGGTGGCCAGCCAATATGTCAAATATTACAATCGTGAAAGTGCCAGTAAAGTACACCGGCTGATTACCATCGCTTCACCCTATATGGGCACACCCAAGGCGATTGCCGGTCATACTGTGGGTTATGCCTTTGGTTTTGATGAAGACTGGACACTAATGCCAGACTACTATCCGGATTGGGGACGGATTACACAAGCGTGGCGTAACATTCCTATTTTATATAGCTTGCTGCCCAGCCGTAATTACTGGCAGGCCATGCCGGAGAATATTACTTTTTGGCATGTGGATCTCAATGGACGTCCGCTTTTATCCTGGGATGATACCCATCGTTTCTTCAATGCACCTAAAGTAGACCAGAATAATCAGCCGGATGGAATGAATCGAAATGGGTGGATATGGAATAAAGAACAGAATTATGTTCACAAATTGATTAATGATTGGACGAGTCATCAGCAACCACCCCAAATTTTCAGGATTGTCGGAAATATTCCAAGCTCAACTCCTGTGGCTTGGGATATCGGGTCTTTACTGTCAGGTATCTCAGGCTCAAAACGACAGGAGAGTGACGATACTTTTGAACATGTCTTATTCAGAGAGAGCCTGCGTCCTCTGATGGGTAACGGAGATGAAACAGTATCACTAAACAGCTCAACATTGGGACGGATTTCCGGAGGAACGGATTTCTCCGGTGTGGATGAAAGTCTGTGGATCTCTCCCTTTGAATCTTATGCGCAGAAGCACCTTGATATTGTTGAACATGAACCGGTGATTCAACGGGTGATTACTTTGTTAAAATCGGGGTATATAGTTCAGCCTGCCGTAAGTCCTGCTATGATGAAGATCCAGGCTATTCAATCTATGGCTAATGGGATTGACAGAGAGCTATTCTATATTCATGGCACAGCGCCCATCGCAGTATGGATTGAAAACAGTACCGGATTAAAATCCGGCCCCACCTCGGTGGACTCCCTTGAACAAATACGGTACGATTTGTCCTCTGTTCGGTATATTGCAACCCGTTACAATGTCACGCTGTCCATACCGCCTGATTCGTCCTACACCGTCACTGTGCAGGCATTGGATGCCGGAGCAACAGTTCAGACCACACGGATCAGGGCCAATGCAGCATCCCGTGATAATATTTTATTTGCCAATCAAGATCTGGCTGCAGGGGGGCAAATGCAGTTCGCGTTAAATGATGGCGGGACTGATCCCGATCAGTCATTTCTCGTCGACAGCAACGGGGATGGTGATTTTGAGGGAACATTGGATCCGGCCACACGTCTGACCAGTAATTCACCGCTCATGGCCATACCCTCACCCAAACCCTTTAAATTTCAGGTTGAGAAACTGATGGATACCGATGAAGTGCCGGTGGTGACATTTAATCTGCCCGATGTAGGCGGTCCAATTTGGGATTGGTCTCTGTCGGGCACGTCGTCATGGATTTCACCCAATGCTATGTCAGGGCAGACACCGGCATCGGTTGACCTGACGCTTGAGGTCAGTAACCTTAATCCCGGGCAATATTCCGATACAGTATTCGTCCATCTTGAAAAGAATGGATTCACTCA
>JAGLOF010000116.1 GCA_023139105.1 bacterium | reverse complement strand
GATGATCATCAAGTGCATGTTGATAGCATGCTGATACTGCCGATACACATTGGAGATCTACTTAACCAGCCTATTTACTCGGCAGAGCTGAACATAAGCTATGATCCGGCTGTACTTCAGGCTCAATCGGTTTCCACTGTGGGTACAGTATGTGAGAATTGGGGAGCACCCGCAGTGAATCTGTCGCAATCCGGTGTGATTACAATGGCCCTGGCCGGGGCAACCGCTTTATCAGACAGTGGTATATTCTGCAACGTTTTCTTTGATGTGGTGGGCGTATCCGGAGACTCCTGCCGGATTCGTGTTGATGATTGTGTGTTGAATGAGGGTGAACCGGCTGTTTCCACGCAAGACGGCACCGTAAGGTTATTCGGTCAAACTGATGTGGGATCCGGGCCATCAGGGATTCCCCAATCATTCGCTTTACATCAAAACTATCCCAATCCATTCAATCCGGAGACGATAATCAGTTATGATGTTCCTCAATCTATCCGAGTCCAATTGACTGTTTATAATACCCAGGGACGAGAAGTGTGCATCATGGTGGATGAAATAAAGAGTGCGGGGATTCATCAATCTGTATTTGATGGAAAATATTTATCCAGCGGTGTCTACATTTGTCGATTTCAGGCAGGGAAGAAAGTATTTATCAAGAAAATGCTGTTGCTAAAATAAGGAAGCATTTCCGGTAGGTTTTGATTTGATGTTGGAGGCAGATGAAAATGCTGTTTTTGTAAAACAGAGTAAGTATTATTCAAAGGTACGTCTTGGCGTACCTTTTTTTAATCCTTCTATGGTATTTGTATTAGTTTAGATCCTTTACTTTATCTGATTTCTTCAATACCGGTGTTATATCTTTCTCAATGACATTTATTCCAATTGTCTTGTATCCAGTTCTTGACTTTCCTGGTCAAGTATATTATCTTGTTTCGTCTTATCCCGATATTATTATTTTTTGTTTTATTACTGGAAATTAAACCCATTGGACAGGATGGCAAAATGAAAAAATTATTATGTTTATTAATTACGCTTATTCTCTTTTTGAATGTTCAAAATGTTCTCTCAAATGGAAAAGCTAAGAATAGGGAAGAAACACTTTCTGCTCAAGGTAAACAAATTTTTATAAATGAGTTTCTTGCATCAAATACCACCATCAATCCTGACAATCATGATTTTGATGACTACTCGGACTGGTTGGAAATATACAATGCTGAAGATCAATCTGTCGATTTAAGTGGTTACTTTATAACAGATAATCTGAATAATCCGACAAAATGGCAGATACCTGATGGTGCTGTCATTAATGCAAAAGGATTTCTCCTTTTCTGGGCAGACGGATATGATGAGGTGCCCGGTAAAATCTATACAAGACCTGATGGAACTAAAGACGATTTTATAACAAAATATTTCCATTTGAATTTCAAATTCAGCAGAGCGGGTGAAGAAATTGGAATATTCAGTCCGGATACAGTATTAATTGATTCGGTTACATTTGGCATACAGGTGCAGGATATTTCATACGGCCGAAAACCCGATGGAGGCTCCTCCTGGTATTATTTTGGTGAACCTACTCCGGAAACTTCAAATATGTTTGAGGGTACTCTTAATTTTGAGTATGCTTCTGTTTCGGTTTTTACACCTCAAGGCGGGTTTTACAGTAGTGGTCAGGCAGTGTCGCTTTCCACAGGTTCTCCTTCAGCAATTATACGATATACAATGGATGGTTCAAGACCAGGCAGCACTTCGCCTGAATTTACTTCTGATATTATCTTGAATAGTACAACAGTCTTAAGAGCCAGGGTATTTGATGTAGATAAATTGCCTGGTTCTATTGTTACACAGACATATGTAGTTGATGAAAACATCACACTACCTGTTATTTCTATAGCGGCCTACCCTGAGACATTGTTTGATAATGACAAAGGGATTTATTCGAATATGTTAAAAAACAGAGAGATACCTATCAGTTTTGAGTTTTTTGAACCTGACGGGACTCCGGGATTTAATATTGATGCCGGTTTACGAATAACCGGGCAGGCTTCTTTTCAATACCCCCAGAAACCTATGACAATTTATGCACGTGATCGTTTTGGTGTTGAGGAAATTAATTATCAACTTTTTCCCGATAGAGATATAAGTAAATATACAAATATTTATTTACGAAACTCCGGTACTGCTGATAACAGACATAGTCTATTCCGTGATGCTTTGCAACACAGTCTGGTCATTAATCAGATGGATATTGACTGTCAGGCCTACAGACCGGCAAAAACCTTTATTAACGGAGAGTACTGGGGGATTTACAATATTCGTGAAAAATTAAATACAGAATACATTGCTTCGCACCATAATGTTGATCCCAATAATCTTGATTATTTGGAATTTGAGTTTGAAGAAACACCGGTAGTTATTGAAGGTGATCCGGATAATTATTATTCTTTAGTTAATTTTATGGAGAATAATGATTTAAAATTGCCTGATAACTATGATTACATCGCATCTCAAATAGATATCAATGAATTTATTAATTATCAGATTACAGAAATATTTTGCGATAATATCAATTGGCCATCTACAAACATGCGGTGGTGGAGGGAAAGGCAAAATAATAGTAAATGGCGATGGGTGCTGCTTGATATGGATTATGGATTTGGTTTTACTAAAGATGAGGGAACTTATTATTTCTCATCTTTTTATACAAATAATACTTTAGAACTGGCTGTTTCAGCACAGGGTACCTGGTCTGAGAATCATCCCGCTTCTACATTTGTATTTAGAATGTTAATTGAGAATGAAAAGTTTAAAAATGAGTTTATTCAACGATTTGCAGGTTATTTAAATACAACTTTACATGAAGACCGTGTACTTTATATTGTTGACAGTTTAAAAACACAAATTTTCACTGAAATGCCTCTGCATATTGATAGATGGGATGATAATCCTGAAGAATTATTATATGGTGATCCATCCATACCTGATATGGACACCTGGCAGGAAGCAGTTGAATTAATGCGTCAGTTTGCCATCAATCGTCCTTCTCATCAGCGGCAGCACATTATTGATTTTTTTAATTTAAATGGAACAGCTAAACTGACACTTAATATCTCTGACTCTGATCATGGCCGGGTTTTAATAAGTAATATTGATATGGAAGATGGATATTCAGGTCCCCATTACAGGGATGTTCCCATCCAGTTCAAAGCCATTCCAAATGTCGGATACCGGTTTGTGCGTTGGCAGGGATTGTCAAGCAGCACTTCGGATTCGATTTCTGTTGTTATGACAGGTAATGCTTCCATTACTGCAATGTTTGAAGTGTCCGGTGATAACATGCTGCCGACGAGCATTTCAGCTGATTTAGAACTAACTTCTGCAAATTCGCCTTACCTTGCATCGGGTGATGTGACAGTTAATGCCGGTGCAGAGCTGCTGATTCAGTCTGGTGTAGAAATTCATATGCCTGAATCAGCCTCTATTAATATTAACGGCAGCATTATGATAGAGGGCAGTGCCAATAGTCCTGTTCTGATTAAACCCAATACAAATTCAGGCGTATCTGAATGGGGCGCACTTTGTCTTGACAATGCGTCTGATTCTTCAAGTATTTCTCATTTGATAATCGAAAGTGCAACACATGGGGCTGATGCCGAAAATCAAATGGGTGCAATTTCAGCAAATAATTCAACACTGACTATTGATAATGTCAGGATTGAGAATTCTGATTTTCCAATTTTTGTTAAGTACGGAAAAGTTGAAATAAGGAATTGTATCTTACATTCAGATAAGATTTGTGACTTGATCAATGTAAAATATGCAACATATGCATTAGTTGAGAATTGTGATTTGCGGGGAAATATTTCTTATGATACGGATGCCGTGGATTATGACCAGATAGAGAATGGTATTATCAGGGGGAACCGGATTTACAATTTTTATGGTGTTAACAGTGATGGTATTGATCTTGGCGAGAAATCAACAAATATATTGATAGAGAATAATTTAATCTTCAATATTACTGACAAAGGTATTTCAATTGGGCAGGAGTCAACAGCCAATGTAATGGGGAATGTGATTGTCAATTGCGCCCAGGGAGTGGGCATTAAAGATGAAGGATCATATGCCTCTATAGATGGCAATACATTCTATGGAAATGACTTCTCAATAGCCTCTTTTGAAAAGAATATCGGCGTAGGCGGAGGCAGTGCTGATGCGGTGAACAATATTTTCTCAAATTCTATCAGATCAACATTCTTTCAGGATGATTTATCGACACTTGATATCACCTACTCTCTGTCTGATACAGACAGTCTTGACGGAGTGGGAAATGTATATGCTGATCCATTAATGGGACGTAATTTCAGATTATTATCAAATTCACCTGCCATCAATGCTGGTTCTCCCGGCAGTTCCATCGATCCTGACGGTTCTACAAGAGATTTAGGTGCTTATTATTATAATTCAACAGAAAATGTATATGTCATAATAAATGAGATTCATTACAATCCGGCAGATGGTGAAAATTCTG
>JAGLOF010000115.1 GCA_023139105.1 bacterium | reverse complement strand
ATTACCGGGGAGACACATTTTTTTATTTCAATAAAAATCTATATCTTCTGAATAACGCACGGCTGGAGATAAATATAATTTGTGAAGGGCTGTAACTCCCCGAAATGCCAGATGTTCTCTTAGTTTGTAGGATGGGCCTATGGCCCATAACCTATACAGAGTTATTCAACAGCATACATATTACTTATCCGTCATTTTCAATGTTTGTTTGGACCGTTTGAACTTTCATGGGCCACAGGCCCATCCTACTGACTCAATCGCTACAGCCAGGGCCTTGGGGTAGCGTATTTGCGGGGTCAGTTCTTGACAGGCCACGTTGTCTTTGAAGGCTTGCAATGGCCACTTCATTTTCCGTCAATTTAATCTTTCAATATCAGTAATATCAAGCCGGATGATATCTCATATTCCGCTAGCGTTAAAAACTATATTTTATTTTTGTGTAAACCATATCATTATTAGCGTACTGCCCAAACCGGCCTTTATCTCCTACAAAAACATTTGCCCCCAGCAAGACCTCAAAGCCATCAGCTAAGTCATAAGTCATTTTTGGTCGAATAAGCGCATCGGAATTGTTCAATCCTATATATGAAAAAAGCTCGAGCCGCAGTGTTTCCCGCAGATAATCTTTACTTGCCAAAACAGTCATTGTGTTTTCATATTCAAAATTGTCTATATACTCGTTATAATCCAGAATTGCCTGCTGAATAAATTGGGAACTTAGCCGAACACCCCACAAAGTATAATCCACGCCAATCAGATAGTGAAGATAATTTTTCTTTACAATTCCATCAGTAAGTGCAGGATCGGCGGAATTAAAATATTTACCATTATAATAAGCACCTTCACCACGCAATACAAATCCGCCTAATGTAGTGCTGAAACTGCCCCCTGCTAACCCCAAACGATGATGCCTGGGATAAACATTAAGCCCGGTCAATTGGAACGTTACCGGATCTATAGTTTTAGCAATGTGCATAGTCGGATCATCGTCCCACATATAACCACCCATTATTTCAAAATCAATGGCAGAGGTGATTGCTGAATATTTTACAAATACCTCACTGCTTTCCAATGAGGGAGTGACTTCTTTTTGGGAGTAATCAAATGCAGGCTGTACTGGAAAATCCAATTGCGGGAACCAGATAGAATTCTCATCAGGCATAAGAGTCGATGAAAAATATGGCACCAGGACAAATTCAAATGTATTATCACCAAGATAATAATTGGCTTTTATAGATGTTACCCCCATTCTAATTTCATCAAAATCACGCAGCAAAAATTCGCTCAAATCTTTAGGAGAAACAATGTCGGTAATAAACACTCCGTCTGCTTTACCCCAAATGATCTGCTGTTTACCTATGCGCAAGTCAACCGCGTCAAAATAGATATCCATATACGCTTCCCGCAGACCAATTTCCATATCCTTATTTGGATACTGGTAAATATACGGATTGACTTTAAAACCCGTCCGGTCTTTACTCTGCTCAATATTCAGATTGAAACTGTTTTGAATAATTGCATAATCATTATTTCCATTTAACAACAGTCCGGTATAATTCCGGACGTAACCGGACCAATTCAGGGACTGCCCATTTGCCCCGTTTATAAGAATAAACAGGGCAAGAACAACCCATGAGATTTTAAAATGTATCTTTCTCATTATAGGCCTCTCTTCATCATCCGTTCCGTAAACTTGTTCGAGGAAATGCCCGTATCAAGTTTAACATTTGCCAGTTCCATTTTTGTAGTATGGTCTTTCTGAACATTATGCATTTCACTTGACAGGATCGTCCAATAGCCGCTTATTTTTTCATATTTCTTAACGGTCAGGGTTTTTAAAAGATCTTCATCCTCATCGTAAAAGTCCTTTTTCAAACCGATCCATTTGTCTTTGATTATCCAGGAAACAGTTCTGGAATACATATACTCTTCATCTTTTGGAATACTCTCGACCACATAACAGGATTCACCGTCGACACTCTCTTCACGAAGTATTTTATGTGTGTCGTCAGTGGGATGGCGGTCACCCAAATCATCATAGGTAAAATCAGATCCCATGAAATAATCACTCTTGCTGTCACTGGAAATTCTCTTTACTTTTTTCAGAGCCGGCAGATAAATCCACTGGTCATCGTCTTTGCCTGCTTCATCATAGCTCCAACTCATAAAAGAAGTGTTTCGTACATCAGCAGGAGACACAAAAAACATAATTTTCTTTTCCATACTGCCAAAATCTTTAATGTACTGTTTGATCTCGCGTACACGCTGAGCGCCGCGGGAATTAATTAATGACATGGTCAGATCGCCCTGCATGTCATTACCAGTTTCACGATCGTAAACTTTTTCAATAATCTGTAAAGCTGTGGGTACTTCCTGGGCAGATAAAATAACTGGCATTGTCATTAAGACTACAATAAGTACCATTTTAAATAGTTTGCAAAACATTTTCGCCTCCGATTTAAATTAATTTATTATCAACTTCATTCCTTCTTATCCTCTTTCTATAGACTCAACTGCTTGCATATTCAGTAATTTACCCATACCAATTCCCATAATGGTTACAAAAATAATTGTTAAAACAAGTCTCGCTGTCATAAATTTCCATCCCAGGAATTGCAGCTCCACCATCTCCTGGGGTAATTTAATACAGGCCCAGGCAGAAAGAAAAATGACAATATTAGTAATGCTTGCCCCTTTTTGCTTTAATCCGGCAACTAAAGGAAAAGCAACATACAGAGGGCCTGTGGGCAGTGATCCTAAAACAAATGAGATTAACATACCTTTAATGCCTGAATCCTTCCCCAAATATTTCAACACCAAATCTTTGGAAATCCAGACCATAAAAAGCCCCATCAACACCATTATCGCGGGCAGAAGAATCATCATTTCCTTAAAATAAGACCAGGAGGCAGCCATAACAGCCGAAGATTTATCAGGAACGATTTTTAACGTAATTAGAAAAATAAGAATTGCAAAGGTCAACCAGATAATATTTTTCTTTCCCTCTTTGATATGTTGTTCTTTCATTTTATTTTTCATATAATTGCTCCAAGAATTAAAGCGATTAAAACGGCGACAATAAAACTAAAACCGTTTCGCAGTAAGGCGAATTTTTTACCCATCACCTGAATTTCCAGAGGCAGCATTACAACGCCAATCATCGTTAATGTCGTAATAAATACAGCTACAGAAGTGACTGCTGCCCCGCCCTCCAATAGTGATGCCGCTAAAGGAAATGAAAGGAGCGAAGGAATATGCATAATTGTGCCTGCTACGGCTATCAGGAAAAACCCACCCCAACCGGCCTGCTCACCAATGAATTGTGAAATTTTCTCCGGCTCCAGCAGGCCTAACAGTAATCCAATGAAAATTATGATCATCAGTACCATCGGCAGCATTTTAATAAAGGATTTGAGAGCAACCTTAAGAGCTTTTTTTGTTTTGGCTTTGTCCTTGAAAAAAGACCCGATCAGGAAAAGCAGCACAAAACTATTTATGAATATCGCAGTAGGACTCAATATGTAACCTCTCTTATATTTGACATTAATAGCACATGGTAGATGCAGGCACAACGTCCGTGTGCTATTGTTTCCTATGTTCTATTTTCTTTTAAAATAAATATTTGATACAAACAGCATCAAATACATAATTGTCACTGTCCCCAGGAAACTGGTAAACATATTTAAAGAAACCAATGCTCCCAAAGCACGATTGGGCGGGAATACTGAGAACAGCAGCACTAAAAATCCCGCTATAACGACGATCGCGTTAAAAACGATCGCCCTGCCTGAATGCTGCATAGTGTGCTGACTTGTTAAAACCTTATCACCTGTTTCGGTTGCATAAATTTTGTATCGTTCGAGAAAATGAACTGCATAATCAATTCCAATACCAATGGCAATACTGGAGAGTAGTGCCGTGGTTGTACTCAAGGGAATATTCAATAACCCCATCACACCAAAACTTATAATTGATGTAATAATAATAGGTACGGCTCCAATCAATCCTGCCAGAATGTTTTTGAACATCAAAGAAATAAGAAGTACAACAATGGCCAATGACATAATCAGACTGGCAATCTGCCCTTTTAAAATCAGATCAGTAAAAACAAGCCCTTTATAGCCCGAGCCTGCATATTTAATTTCAACATTTAGCGTATTGAGTTCAGGAATATGCTTCTCAATTACCTCAATAGTGCTGTTAATCGCCTTCGAGTTATCACTTTTCAGCTGAAATGTCAAATTCGCTTTCTTATAATCATAGTCCACAACCTTCCACAAATTTTCAGGATCACCTGACATTTCGTAAAGCAGCAGATACTGGGCGACAAGTTCCTGCGATTCAGGAATAACATTATACGCTTCATCATCGGCATGCATAACTTTGTTCATCCGCTTGAGATAATCACTCAAGGCAAACGAATTACCGACAACTTGTAATGTTCCTTCAACATCATCCTGCATTTTATCAATTGCTTTGAGAACAGCAGGATTTTTGAAGGCGCCGTCATCTTGAGAATCAAAAATGACATTAAGCGTTGATGTGCCGCCGAAATTTTCATTAATGAATTTATCGGTAAGCACAATATCACTATCTTTCTCAAATTTTTCCAGAAAGCTCGAATTAATCCATACTTTTCCTATACCGGCAATTGAGATGAAAATTATTACTGCCGTAACAATAATTGTCACGTATTTATATTTAACAATTTTTGCAGAAAATATTGTGGCAAAGCTCTGTGTATTCTCATTTACTCCGTTATTATGCTTCTTCCATCTTGGCAGGCCGAAAACCATGATACCGGCAGGAATCAGGACAAGAGAAAACACCATCGCCATCATCACACCAAAAGCAGTAAATAATCCAAAATATTTAATAGGATATACTTGAGAAGTTAACAGAGATATAAAACCAACTGCTGTAGTAACAGAGGTCATAATCACCGGCTTCCACATTCCTTTAATCATGTCAAGCATGGCATCTTTTTTAGAGGCCTGGGGATTTTTATTCATGAATAAATGGAGATGGCTGTAAAGATGGATTCCATCTGCAACTCCGATTGCTATGAGCATCACCGGGATCATGGTAGAAACCGCGTAAATGGGGATGCCAATAGCCGCCATTAATCCGAATGTCCAGACTGTACTGAATAAAACAACCAGCAGCGTAAAGAATGTACTTTTGAAACTACGTAAAACAGCCAGTAAAACCAGAATAATAACTAATAAAACAATAGGAACCATACGTTTCATATCAGCCGGACCCAGCAGTGCCATGGTACCTTCCACTATTGGCCGGCCGGCTACATGAATTTTCTCGGGACTGTTAAAAGATTCACCAAGCTTCAGAATCTGCTGGTAAAATTCCTGCGAAAAGACATCATCTTCAATTTCTGCGATAATGACAGTTACAGTTTCATCATTTGATACAAGCCGTCCGAAAATCATTTCATTATTGCGGACATTGGAACGAAGCTGCTCCATATCTTCATCTGTTTTGGGTGTGCTTTTAAAAAAGGCTCTCACATCCATTCCATCTTCAGTACCGATGATATTATCAGCTGTGTAAAGAGATGTCACATCATCTTTGTTGATTTCCTTCATCTTCTGCAATGCTTTTGTCAAATCTTTTACTTTTTGGATTGTTCCCGGGTTATAGATCCCATCCTGATTCTCAATGGCGATTATAATACCGTCTTTGATATTGAACCATTCCTCTGCCTGGTTGCTGTACACAAAAGCAGGATGATGCTGAGGCATATACTTATCAAGATCTGTTTCCATTCTGGAGTTGCTTTTCATTACTTTAAAAAAGCCAACTGTCATGATTAAAAAAACTACGAGAACCAGCCAGGGTTTCTTCAAAAGTTTATTTAATATTTTTTCCATTTTTTATTCCTTTCTAAACAAGTTAATTTCTATAGAACACAGACATGGTGCCCAAATGAGTATGACACAGACATAGTACCCGGATGGGTATTACGCGGATCACCACAGATTTATAGACTAATGTTTAATCCGTGTAAATCAGTGGTGATCCGTGTCATCCGCGTTCTATCAATATTCTTAACGACTTCCACAAATCCGCCCCCTCTGTCTCAAGATCAAACGAAAAATTTGATAACCGCCATTTAGACACAATTAACCTCAGTGCCCCCATAATTATTATGGAAAGATGCTTTTCAGGAATGTCGTTTCTAATTTCATTACTTTGCTGACCTCTTTCAATTATTTCTAAAATCATATTTTGATTCATCTGCATAATTAAATTAACCTGCTCAGCTAATCGTTTGTCATTCTGAAAAATTTCTTCTGAAAAAATAACCGCTGCTAAGGCAGGATTTGCAGCAAATTGTTGGAAATGATTTTTAAAAATTGACTCAATTTGTTTTATTGATGATGTTTTATCAGAAATTATCTTCCTTGAAATGTTGTGACTATTTTTTTTGAAAAGAGATAGAATGGCTAATAATATATCCATTTTGCTCTCAAAATGACGGTATATGGCCGGTTCGGAAATTCCCATACTTTTTGAAATATTCTTAATTGTCAATTGCTGTATTCCTTTTTCAGCAATAATTGTAATCGACACATCAATTATCTCTTTTTGCCTATCGGTAAATGCATTCATTACATTGCCATTTCCATGTTAGTTAATATTCACTAACCAACATAATGAATAAAATTCCCATTGTCAAGTTTTTTTACAAATGTTGAATTATAAAAAATTCCCCGGCACCAGACCGAAGCGGCCTGGCACCGAGGATTCCTGAGAGGGAATAATATGGAGTATTTAGAAGGTGTATCTGAAGCCGAAACTGTTGACCGTGCCTAGGTAGTTGAGTCCATCAGAATAGATTGCACTCTCCAAATTCACATGTACGCCGGCAAAGACCATTACATCCAACCCCAGACCGTGACGCATCTGAAGCAAATGATTTGTCTTTTCCATACCGTTGGCAAAGTCCTGGTTCTGACGTGTATGTACAAGGCCCGTGGAGAGGTAGGGCTTGATACGATTCCATTGCACAGGGAAGAGATAAGCAGAAAAACTGCTGCGCCACAGTGTCTCTTCACCCGTGCCCAATTCCATGTCGCCGCTGAAATATTCTCCCGTTATACCGAATGCAGCAAATTCATTCAGAAAATAACCCAGGGACAAACCGTAACCGAATGGATTGTCCAATCCGCTAAGGCGGTGTTCAGTCTTGAAATTATGATGGTGGCTGCTGACCATACCTACAGTCCATACACCATCCCTGGCCGAGACCGTGCTGACGCCCAACGTCATAATCAAAGCAAATAAAAAATTACGTTTCATGAAGTACTCCTTAACTGAACAATGAATCATTGTTCATTATTGGTTAAAAAAAATAGCACACCCTATTTGGCAATGGAGTTGAGAATAATAGGTTTAAGTGCTTTACGAATTTTATCAAGATCCACTTGCTCAGGCTGCAAAGCCCAAAGATTAAGCACCTGATGTAAACCACCGAAGATAAATTCCTTAAAAATCATAATATCAATATGTGGGTCAAAATCTCCTCTGCTTACGCCCTCTTGAATTACCTGAGCCCCAAGGTTCAACAGCATCTCCTTCTTAGTAGAAAAATCGACAATGCCCTTTTGCTCCAGATGGTGCTGCTCATTGACAAAAATAATTGCACGGTCAGGATCATCCATAAAGAGATCAAACACAATGTCAATCAAAGCCACCAGCTTCTGCGCCGGGGAAAGACCTTCAGCCTGGATGCTATGCTCATAACGCCGCCTCATATCTTCCCAGGTGGCGTCGATAACTTCCTCAAGCAGGCTCTCTTTATTTTTAAAATAGAGATAGAGACTGCCTGCAGCTACGCCGGCATCCTCAGCAATTTTGCTCATCTTGGCCACATGATAGCCTTGATGGGCAAAAATTCGCACAGCTGAGTGTAAAATGGCTTCCTGCTTTTCCGGGTCTTTCTTTCTCACCGCCTTTGTTACCTTTCCATATTTTCATCAACTGAGGACAATATACATCTGGGCATATGTGATGTCAAGAGAAAAATGAATGGTGGTTCATTTTAGCGCATTTACGCCATTTGTTCTCATTAGGATTCTCCCGGATGCTTTTGTATCTTTTCCCCCGGACACCCGGCCAAAGTGACGCAAAAAAACGAGAGAGACGAACATGAAAAAAGAACGCGTTATTAAATATAAAGGTGAAAAGATCGATATATATTTCCATGTAGACCGATGCAATCATTTTGCCACCTGCCTATCCGGTGCTCCTGAAGTTTTTAATCTCATACGGCGGCCATGGATTAAACCTGATGCAGCCTCACCGGATAAAATTGCCCGTGTAATAGAGACCTGTCCAACCGGTGCCCTGCACTATAAAAGGCATGATAACGGCCCCACAGAAAAGATACCAACAAAGAATACTGTAAAAATTGCACGAAATGGCCCATTATATATTAGTGGAAACCTGGAGGTAGACGAACAATATCATGATATTCAAATTACTGATACACGACTTGGTCTGTGCCGTTGTGGTAAAGCCAGCGTAATGCCCTTTTGCAATGGAGAGCATCTCTATCAGGGCTATCTTGAAAGTGGAAAATTTCCGGAAGACGTTCAAACCATAGAACCACTTGAACAGCCTGAAGAAAAATTACAGATTAAGGCGATTAGTCAAGGACCATATATACTAAATGGACCTTTTACAATTAGAGACTCAAATGACGCGGTAAAATACCAGGGGGCTAAAACGACACTTTGCAGCTGTGGACGAACAAAAAAATCGCCCTTCTGTGATGGAAGCCATAACATCATACATAAAACAAATGACAAATGACAAATGACAAACCACAAATACCAGTTCCGCCCTTTCAAGGGTGAATATTTTTCATTCTCTCCCCCGGCTCTGTTATGTACAATTTACTTAGTGGCGAAAACCCCTCTTTTTAACTCTAAAACACCTTTATTTTCCGCAGTCAAAAGGCACCGTGCATTCTGTTTAAACACATTCAACCCCCCAATTGCATGATCATCCAACCCCGCATAACCACCTTCCTCACATTCGGAAATCACTAATACTTCAAATTTTCTTCGATGATTCTTTTTTTGCTGGTGAACCCAGACCAGATCATAACCATATTTTTTTAAAGCAATACCATTCTCTGACTTTTGAAAATGGAGTTCAACCATGGCACCGCCATCACAGTTTTTTCTATACATATTTGAGACAAAATTACCAAGTGAATATGCGATAAATCGTTCTTTTGTAGAATCAGTAGGAGCATGGTATTCCATTCTCTGAAGCACATGAGGATGCCCGCCAATAATTACATCAACTCCCTTTTGGAATAAAAATTCAGCCAGAAACTCCTGTTTTTCAGCAGGATGGTATTTATATTCATTGCCCCAATGTATTGCCACGATAAGCTTGTCCAAATCTCTGTTTTTACTATTGAGTATATCTCTTGCTATCTGAAGCGTATCTATCCTGTTTACAATTGTAGGATATACATTCTTAACGCCGTTGGTTCCATATGTATAATTCAATATACCCACACGAATGTTGTTTTTTTCAAGGACAAGCAATCCGTTTTTAATTTTATCAGTAGAATCAGCAAAAGCTCCGGTCCTGCCTATTTCCAGAGAATCCAGCACATGCATAGTACGCAGCATTCCCTTTTTCCCACGATCACAGACATGATTATTAGCTGTAAGTACCACATCTATACCATTGCGTTTACAGGCTCCGGCCAAAGCATCGGGGGAAGAAAAGCAGGGATAGCCTCTGTAAGGAGGGCCGGCAAGAGTCACTTCAAGATTAGCGATCGCAAAATCGACTCCTTTGATCACATGCTCCACACAAGCAAAAACAGCATCATAAGAATAAGATTTTGATTGAATGTCCCAGGCTGCCGCAATCTGAGAATCATGTCCCATAATATCACCAATAAACAGAAGCGACATAGAATCATTAACCGGATCCGGCCCCTGATGTCTATGCCAGACCAATAAAATAGAAAAAAATACTAATACGCAAAGTAAACGTTTCATCGTTCAGGCCAATATATGAAGTGATGTAAAATTTTATTCCTGCATTACACCAGTGGCAAGCCTACTCTCTTCCGGCACCATAAAGATGACGGGCTTACCGGTGACAGGGTTTTTACCTACAACAACAAGTGTCTCGTATACTGCTTCAATTGTCTCATAGCTCAGCACTTCTTCAGGCCTGCCCTCAACAAACAGATTCCCCTTATTCAATAAAATCAATCTGTCACAGTATTCGGCAGCCAGATTAAGATCATGAAGAACCGTTATAATTGTAAGTCCCTGCTCTTTATTCAACCGCCGAAGCAGGTCAAGCAGATTAACCTGGTGTGCAATGTCCAGATGTGTTGTAGGCTCGTCTAAAACAAGTATCTCCGGTTGCTGAGCCAGAGCTCTGGCTATTACGACTGATTGTCGTTCACCGCCACTAAGTTCCGAAAAAATCCGATTCTTCAACTGCATTACACCGGCCTGCTGCATTGCATGATCAGCAATTTTCACATCTTCTGTTGATTCCCACATATGCCACCGATCACGATATGGCATACGTCCCAATAACACATATGCAGCTACTGACAACTGCAATTCCGTTGATGAATGTTGATTAACTACTGCCAGCTGTCTGGCCAATTCAGACAATGGCATCTGACTTACAGATCTTTCTTTAAAACTTATCTCCCCCTTCATCAGGGGTAAAAAACACGTCATAGCCTTAATCAAAGTGGACTTACCTGACCCGTTGGGGCCTATTACGCCTACAATTTCACCAGCTTCGACGGAAAAAGACAGATTATCGATGACAGGACGACCGTTATATCCTGCAGAAACACTCTTCAATGATAGAAGACTCATCCCACACCCAGGCGCTTTCTGGCCAGCGCACTTATAAAAAGCGCACCACCCACCAGGCCGGTAATCACACCTATGGGCATCTCCAATGGTGATATAATCGTACGCGCCAGCGCATCACAGGCCAGCAAAAAAACAGCCCCGCCCATATATGCGCCTGCAAGCACGTATCTATGGTCTGAACCAAAGAATAATCGAACAAAATGAGGCACAACAAGACCTACGAATCCAATCACACCTGTTACTGCTACTGTAATCCCCGTTAATATAGAAGCTAAAAGGAAAAGCCTCTTCCTTGCCTTATGCACATCAATGCCAAGATGATGGGCATCCTGCTCACCCAATGCCATGGCATTCAGTTCTCTAATAAATAGATATGCGGCTCCCAATCCAATAAGGCTCACTACTGCCAAACCGTAGACCAGCCGGATATCAGGCTCATCCAAAGATCCCATAATCCAGAATACAATGCCGTGAAGATCTTCAGAGCGGGACATGGCCATTACCAGCATAAATAAAGAAGTAGCCATGAAACTAATCATCACTCCAATGAGCAGCATGCCTTGTACATCCTTTATCCTCCTGGCGGCATTGAGGCCATATATTATACCCATTACACACAGCGCACCGGTAAAGCCGGCTATAGGAAGAGAAAAAGCGAAAGTGTTTGCCAGCCCCAGAACAATAGCAAGTGCCACACCCAGAGCCGCTCCGCCTGATATACCTAAAGTATATGGTGCCACCAGAGGATTACGGAAAAGCCCCTGAAGCAATACGCCTGATACGCTCAACGCTCCCCCGGCAGCAATTGCAAGGACTATACGGGGCAGTCTTATTCTGAAGAGAATTTCATGCTCCACAGAGAGTACTGAGTGACTAAGATTTCTAATAAGAACAGGCAAGGGTATTCCTGCCGCCCCAACTGCAAGAGACGCCAGTGCGCACACTGGCACAGCCGCCAGGAGTATGAGCAGACCTATCCTTGGTGATCGGATAAATGTCTTCATATAATCTCGTTCTCTTTATTACGTATACGAATAAGCAATGAGACCGCTTCTATAAAACTCTCTGGCGACGGGCTGCAAAACAATTCTGAATTTAATACATACACAGCCTCTTTCCTGGCTGCATGTAACATTTTATAAGATAACCATACATCTCGTTCCTGCTTACCTGCTACACCCATTGTTACAATAAAAACAACATCGGGATTCAATGCCAGTACTTTCTCACGGCTGGCCAGTCCGCTTCCCCAGGTTGCCGCAATATTTTTGTATCCGGCACGTTTAAGCATGTCATTCATGAGGCTCTCATCAGTAGCAACAAAAAGAGGATTCGCTCCAATTTGAATTACAGCTTTGAGACGAGGCCCTTCTATTAAATTTGACACTAAAGAATCGAGGCGCACACGTACACGATTTATCATCTGCACAGCTTCTTGCTCTCTTCCAGAAAGTCGGCCAAGACGTAAAAACTGCTCAACCAAATGATCAAAATCACGAGGTTGATCAAAAATTTCCACACGCTTTCCCAATGCCTGTAGTTTCCGTACATCCTTGATATCGGTCAATATGGTTGTAACAATAAGATCCGGCTGGAGCATCATTACTTTTTCTATATTTACATCTACTGCACTGGCCACACGCGGACGTTGAGCCATAGACAGCGGCTTAATACAGAATGATGTCACGCCGACAATCGCCTCCTCCATTCCCAACAGGCAAAGTGCTTCGGTAAGTGATGGTGCAAGTGAGATAATCCTTTGCGGAGAACTCTCCTGAGCCGGAACTGTTCCTGGGAATAAACCTAAACCCAGTATAAACAGTAATATCTGATTAATTTTAAATAACTTCATCGTATATCCTTACACTTGATTCCACAATAGACATAGCAAGAGCCGCACCTGTTCCATTACTGCGGCTTAAATTCAAATCGAGCAGCGGTATTAATCCCAATTTACCCAAAGCAATTATATGCCCCTTATCATGAGAGCCTTGACCGGCAATCATATACTGTGCAACATTAGGCGATAGACTCTGTGCAATTAATGCGGCCGAGCATGATATAAAGTCATCCAGAATAACGGGAATATTGTGGGCTGCGGCTGCCAGAATTATACCTGCCATACCTCCTATTTCAAATCCACCTAGTCTATGCAATACATCCAACATATCTGTGGCAACAGGCTGATTAATATATATGGCCTTTTCGATTAACTGAATTTTTCTCACAAGGTCCAATTCATCAAGGCAGTTACCCTTACCGACAACAGACGGCACATCAACTTCTGTCAGTATTGAACATATTGCTGCTGCTGCCGAACTTTGGCCTTTCCCCATACTGCTTATTGCGATCAAATCAATGCCTGATGAGAATTCATTTTCAAAAAGTTCGATACCACCGATTATGCTGCGCACTGCTTCCTGCCGCGTCATTGCCGCACCCTCAGCAATATTGGCTGTACCGTAGGCAATTTTTTTATCCACCAGTGATTCATGGCCATCCAGATCTGCGGCAACGCCAAAATCTGCAAGCACAATCCGTGCTTGCAGCTGTCTTGCCAATACATTAATAGCAGTACTGCCATGAAGAGTATTAACCACCTTCTGCACAGTCTGCTCAGATAAAGGCAGGTTATCAGCACTTGATGAAATGCCATGATCTCCGGCAAGCATGAAAATCACTTTTTTATCATGCCTTGGCACACTATCTCCTCTGATTGAGACAATTTTTGTGGCAATATCTTCCAACATGCCCAGGCTACTTCGGGACTGTTCAAGTAAATCTAATTTTTCCCGAGCTTTTTCTGTCAGCACGGCCCTGACAGGGGTAATCAAACTAACTATCTCTTCCAATTTATCCACTGGATTGACCTTTCACAATTTCTATACAAAAAACCCCGGCCTTATAAAGGGAAGCCGGGGTCAATAATTAAAAAATCCAAACCTCTCCCACGAAAGTCTTGTCTTAACTAATAAAGGCAGGTCTCCTGGCTCAGGGTATGTTCCTACAAGTTACGCCTTCCCGTCACAGGCTAGACAAACAGTGGCTTCAGTTGTAACTTTTTCACCCAATACAGTAGCGGGGCTGCTCCCGAATCTTACGGGATTCCCTATTCTCCCTCTAATTGAGGGCACCTTCTTAATGTATTTATCAAACTGCTTAGATTATACTAAAAATCCAGCTTAAATCCAATGATAAATTTTTATTCTCAATAAACAATGGTATAGTATTTTTCTATTTCTCTTGCTCTTCTTTGTGTACTCCGTGAGCTCTGTGCGAAAAAAAGGAATATGACCTGTCACAAAATAAATAATATTAATATGTTGATATGTTTATGCAGTAGCATTGGCTCCTTACTTTGTTCTTCTTTGTGTACTCTGTGGGCTCTGTGCGAGAAATCTTTTTCCTGTTTTCGACACTTTTCAGTTGTTAAAAAAACAAAGCTATAAAAAACAGCAACTTAAGTACACTAAAAATGATTTTTTTGGGGTGTCCCACCATATTTTTTGTAATATTTACACCTGTCGAATCGA
>JAGLOF010000114.1 GCA_023139105.1 bacterium | reverse complement strand
AAGTTCATGCTTTGGTTATACTGGGTATGGCCAACAGCCGTATGAAAGATTTTTATGATCTGTATGTCCTGTTGCAATTGTATTCCTTTGAATCGTCAGATTTAGTCAGGGCTGTTAAAGCAACTTTTATACAAAGAAAGACCAGCCTGCCTGGCAATACACCGGTCGCTTTGACTGGCCAATTTGCTGAAGACGAGAGCAAGAATATTCAATGGCATGCTTTTCTCAACCGGAACCATATTGAAAATGCGCCACTCAACCTTGGTGAAGTTATACAAGAACTGAATATGAAACTTGAGGGGTTATGGAGAGTTGAAGTAGAATAAAAGAATTGATTTCGAAAACGCTCTATGGCGATTTTTCAGGTCTTCGCAATAGAACTTAATTGGCGCAAGGTATTATGATCCCAGTATAGGCAGGTGGCTGACGCCGGATCCGTTGGCGGGTAAGTACCCTTCTCATAGTCCATATAATTACTGTTTAAATAAATCCTTTAAAGTATGTTGATCCTAAAGGATTAAGTCCAGATGATGGCGGTAGTTCGTTTTGGGAAAGATTTCTTGCACCGGGACGAAATGCTAGGAGTGGTTATGAGTGGATTAGTGATTCTCGGAAACTTGAAATCATGTATGATGATTTGATCCAAACTGGTACTGATCTTTTAAGTAGATTTACTGATGATGATACAACAAATAATCCAGGGATTGAAGAACTGCAAAAATTTCTTGATGCAAGACTTGAATACGAATCTGAATTTCAACATAATGAACTTCAGAAGTATGAAGAAGAAGTAATTAAACTCGCTGGTGATGTAGCTGCTGTTAGCGTAACTGTGATGGCTGCTGGATCAGGGGTTCCTGAATTAATGGCTATGACAAATGGTTTAAGTCTTTTGCAAAATGCTAATAAATCAGTCAATTTGCTTAAAGGTGAAGGTTCTACAGTGGGCACAGTTATATCATGGGCACTCTTTAAAGCAGGATTGGCCCTATTGCAGTATTACTTTCAGTTATAAATGATAAAGTATTTAAATAGGTTAACAGTGGGGTGTTTTTAATATGTTAATTTTAATTTCTATGACAACAGATGTACAGGATTCAAATGAAATCCTTATTGTTGGCGTGATATTATTAGTTTTTGGAATAGTGTCGTTTCTATTCGAAAAAAAAATATTAATTCAAATATTTAGATTTGAAAGGAAAATGCAGCTTAGGGATAACGATGAGTTTGTTGCCGGGCGATTCCGGTTTGGAAGTATTGTTCTTCTCATAGTTGCCGTTGTATTTATTTGCAAACATCTATTCTTTTGATGAGGCAAATTGTGCTCACCACCTGTGCAGGTTAACACATATTAAAGGGTTAAAGTCAATTATTTGCGTCACAGATAGCCTGGATTAAATGATGAACCATGATACATAGGAGAACCTTTCTTTTCTTCATTTAGTTTAAATTAGTAAACAGATGTTCGCTTTTTAAAATGCTTCAGGCTGGCATAAACTTGTCAGCCTGTTCTTTAATCATGACGTATCCATACATCATGGGTATCTGTGGTTCAGACAAGAATATCTGGAGACAACCCAGCTTTACGCACAGGTAGAAATCAACGACCTGAAAGACGTGTTTAAACGGACACACTCTCGAGCAAAGTATTAAAACAGTTTGCATTTACGATCAGTTTTTGCTAATCCAATCGCCTCCGACATCCGTCTGGGAGGGATATGTATCCCGCTGGGTGGTGATGCCGGGAAGATATAGCCATATTATGAAGATTTCAGGAGGATAATTGTCGCAATATAAACTCAAAAATCACCTAATGGTAAAATAAATTATATCCATAATAATCCGGTCAAAAAAGGGTATGTGTTGAAACCGGAAGATTGGAAATACAGTTCTGCAAGATATTGGTTGAGCGGTAGTGATGAGCTCATTACGCTTGATTTGGAGCATCTTTAAGCGATTATGATATATTCCCTTCCCCTGGCCACACGGGATGAATATCCCTCCCCGATAAAGCCCATGATGAATATCAAGGGCTATCGGAGTTCTTTAATCTTAACGGGCTGGCATAAACGCGTCAGCCTGTTTTTTATCATGACGTATCTGTCCATCATGGGTATTTGTGACGCAAACTTTTGTTTTCCGTAGGGCTACTGCGTTTTGCCCAAACGGCCTGCTATATTCATTGATGAACGAAGACCCCCGATAGGAGCATTCGGGGGTGACAGTTGTTGGAGGTTGGGTTTGGTATGTATTCTGCGTACCTAATGGATGTCTGCGTCACAGATAGCCCGGATAAAATGATGGACTATGATAAAAGATAATATTTTTTTGATCTTAACAGGCTGGCATAAACTTGTCAGCCTGTTTTTTATCATGACGTATCCGCCTATCATGGGTGTTTGTGACGCAGACAATTCTAGCAAAAATGCCTCAGCCCGGAGACCTTCCAGCTTTTCGCACGGGTTGAAATCAACGAACTGGAAGATGTGTTTAAGCGGATACACCCTCGGGCAAAGTAATAAAACAGCTTGCATTTACGATCAGTTTTTGCTAATCCAATCGCCTCCGATATCCGTCTGGGAGGGATATGTATCCCGCTAAGTGGTTATGCCGGAAAGATATTGAATTCTGATGATTATTAATTAAAAAGACCGTTAAAAGACTCATCAGTCCAGTATTGCCCCCGAGGAATCAGCGGAAGAGGAGTAGCACTGGCACACCGGGGCAAATTTTAAAGGCAGCTTTATAACAGGTTCTGTCTTAAGCTAACATTATGCATTATGCTGTTAATGTTATTTTTTGTGCATTATCTCCATCTGTGACTCCAATAGCGCGCATCAATATATATCCTCCTATTATTACACCGAAATAGGTGGTGAAGAAACGCCACAGAATAGAGAAGACAGATACCAGATGATTGGGTATAATCAATGACATCAATGCGGCAGCACTGGTTTCTGCCATGAAACTGGCACCCGGTGTCGGGCAGAAATAGATAAGGAAGATCAACAGCATCTGTATAGAGATTACCTGCCAGAAATCGGCCTCTATTCCCATTCCTTTGAGAACTACATAGGCCATTAGACATTTATTAAAGTAGAGAACCAGTGTCAGCCATATATTGTGAAAGAGCGTGGGCTTTTCATTTTTCCAGAAAAATTTGAGATAGCCCTGATATGTTTCAACAAATTCATGCACCTTGGTTGAAGCATGATGCAAGGCATCGGCACGTTTTTTCCAGCGGTGACTGAGCCATGACAAGATCTTTTCCAGGACATTTCCAATCCACACAGGTTTAAATAGAAAGACAAAGAAGATCAATGTAACGCCATAAAACACACCGGAACTCAATTTTAGTATAGCTTGAATGGGTAGGTCGGCAAACTGATTACTCATCCATCTAAGCACCATGAGACCGGCAGCCATGAGAAAGGTGAGTGTGGCCACAAAATTCATAATAGAAACAGAAGTTGCTCCGGCCACAGACACACCCGATCTTTTAAGCATATAAATTTGTGCCACACCACCACCGGTCTGAAAAGGTGTTGCCGCAGCTAAAAAGATATTTGCCAGATTAGCCTTGAATGCACCCCACCACGCAGTCTTATTATTCATCCCATCCATTTTACGAATGAAAATAAATATTCTGGCTGTGCCGGATACCAAGTCCACACCAAAAAGCAGAGCACAGAGAAGGAAGAATTCCCAACGGAAATCTTTCAGAGCTTTGATAGTTTCTTTTGAGCCGGTCAGATAAAAAATTACACCGAATCCGATGAGTGTCAGAATCAAAAAAATACGAAGGCCGTGTTTCACAGTCTTTTTATTAATAGACGTTGAGTCCATGTTTGAAACCTCTGTCAATGTAAAATATGGGCCTTCCCGTAAGAAAGGCCCGACTTGAGAAATAGTGATTTTCTAAAAATAATTAAATCCGTGACCGGGAACGCCATATGTCTCTTATAACTTCAGCAAGTGGTTTTTCTGTATTGGCACGAAGACTTATAAAACATTCATCACAATGATTATTTGGTACAAAATCATTTTTAATAGCATCATGACTTGGGTAGGTCTTTTTAAATTTCATTGCACATGGAGTAATTGTGCCGTCGGGATTTACTACAAATGAGCGCTTACCGACCTTGCAACTGGGTGCTGAACACCCATTCTCATAGAATTTATAATATCGATTCAAAACATCAACAGATGAGAAGACGGGAGCCCCGTTTTTCTTGGCTTCAATAATTTCGTCCAATGATTTTCTCAGACCTTTAAGGTCTTCATCGGAAGTAATTAGAAGATCTTTATCACCTGTGCGTCCTGCTGTATACATGCTGAAATTCAGTGCTGCTCCCCAGCCCTGTACAAGTTTGAGATTGTCCAGCAGGTAGGGATAGTTGAGTCTGTGCACAGCTGTAATCATTGTAACATCTTTGTTGCCACGGGCCATTATCTGAGGGATAAGTTCATTTAAATGTTTGAATAATCCTTTAACCTTCCTGTTCTCATCATGACGTTCATCAGGGAAGTCAATAGAGATAGAGAACTGGTCAACACCAGCCTCTTTAAGTTCATCGTATTTCTCAAGTGTCAATAAAGCACCGTTGCATACAAATACTATATAGGGAAGATGACCCGGATTTTTAAAGGCTCTGACTACATCAAGATAGTCTTTGCGCATCATTGGCTCACCACCGGAAATTTGTACAACCAGTGCTTTTGATTCATCATATATCTTTTTGTATTCGGCAGGAGTAGCCAATTTTTCATTTTTGATGTAGTCACCCTTGTCACAGTGAAGACAATCGGCATTACAATTATGAGTTATTTCAACGGAAAAGGCCCAGGGGCGGCCCATTATAGTATTGCTCACCCAGCGCGTTGCGGCTTCAAGCTCCAGCCGTAGAGACTTTTTGGACATAGAATTCCTCTAAACTTACTTTATTGGTAGTTTTAATATAAGCTTTAAAATTAAGGAAACTTATGCCCGATGTCAAGTATCGAACATAAGTTTTATACGGCACGGAAAAAATAAAGTTTATGCCAGAGCGAAGTTAGACAAATATCAGGTTCTATAACTGCTAAAAGTTAGACTCAATGTTAAAACGAGTGGGCAAATATTGAATTTGACCGTAGATTATCACAGATACGTATGGATAGAAAATTTAAAAAATGTAAGAAGAGCAGGAGCATTGCCTACGAAAAAGAGCGAAAAAAATGAAAAAGAGCACTCGCCCAGATCACGAAGACCACGGAGCCGCCCAACCCGATCCGAAAGATATTGATGAATTCCGGTGGTGCCTTGATGAGACTGCCGCGGTCGCCTGGAAAAGAAGGCTCCCTCGCAGTGACGGCGTTAAGATTGAATGTGTCATTGCGAGGCGTTCTGTGCCGCGGCAATCCCCTTACGCTGTGCCGTTGATGAGACTGCTGCAAGAGATCTACTATTTCCCTATTGACGCTCCAGATAACGTGTTGTAAAAAAATCATCCTTAACCTGAGGAGAAAATTGAATCTGATCGATTTTCAGGATCGATTTCCTATCATTCTGTACGTTTATCATCTCCAGATGCATAGCCCGATATTTTTTGTTTACCGGATCAAGAAGTTTTATTTCATAAACTGTCAATTCTTTAAGAAGTTCATCATCCAAATCATAATAGATGGATTTTCTGTTCATATTGTCTGATTTGGCGATCCATGAGATACGTTTTGAAAAGCCGTTTTCATCGGCTATATCTTCATTGACAGGAAGCATCTCAATCTTCCAGCATGTTTCACCGTTTACATCTTCTTCAGCCAGAAGCTTAAATGTGAAATCATCCAAAGTAGGGGGATTTATATCTGCATAGGAAAATTCTGATCCCATAAAGCTTTTGGATTTTTCGCTGGAGACTATACGTCTGGTCTTGCGCAGAGCCGGCATAAATAGCCACATATCATCATCTTTATCATCATGATCAAATGTTAACAGGCCGGTGCCTTTTACATCAGCAGGTGAGAGAAAACGAATAAGTTTTTTCTCGGTTTTCCCATTATCCGTCAACTTGGTGATCTGGGCAATCTTGCGAATGCGCTCTCTGCCTTTACTATCGATTATAGTCATGGTAGATATCGCTTCTGCGCCTGCCAGTCTGGTAGCCTTGTAGGCCTTATCCATAATCTGCCTTGGTTTGGTAATTTGGGCAAAGCCCTGTATCGAACCAATAAGCAAAGTTGCTGTAAATATGCTTAACCATTTCATTTATAATACTCCTTTTACAAGATTTAAATTTCAAATACCAATGATCAAATACCAAATACTAAAGATTAAATTACAAAAAATAAATTCCAAACACCAAAAAACAAATAGCAAATAATAAAACTGGAATTAAAGCAATATAATTTATTTCCTGGGTTCAAGGAATTTGGGGCGTAGTACTATTACCAAAGCCGGTATCAATACCAGTGCTCCCAATAGACATGCAAGGATTGAAACTATAACAAGAAAACCAAAAAACTTAACCGGTAAAAATGTGGAAAAGAGTAATGCCACAAAACCGATGACCACAGAGAATGCGTTAAAGACTATGCCGCGTCCGGTGGTTGTTAAGGTTTTCATTACAGCTGTAGTCGGTTCCAGGCCGTTTTCCCGCTCTTCGCGGTATCTCCACAGGAAGTGAATGGTGTAGTCTATACCAACACCGATCATTATCGAGCTGAGCATGGCTGTTGCAATATTAAGTTCAATGCCAAATACGCCCATAAGGCCAAATAGAATTAAAATTGATGTGGCCAGAGGTATAGCGGAGATGAGGCCGGCAGCAGTTGATCTGAATAGAATCATCATCAGCAGAGCTACAATTATTACTGCGAGAGAGAGGCTAAGAAGCTGACCATTTATCATGGCTTTTGCCAGGTCAGATAGTACAACTCCGAATCCGCCTACAAGAAGTACGTCGTTATCTCCGTCAAACCAGGTCTGTATCTGTTCAATCACTCTAGTAAGAACCGAGGTCTTTGTCTTATTGATGCGAGCCGTGATCAATGCATGTTCATAAGGGAAATCGACCATTTTCTCAAAATCCTCTGCATCGCCACTCATGGCATAAAGTTCAAAGTACTGGGCTACTGCATTGCGGGAATTAGGAATTTTATCAAACACCGCGTCTGTACTGTCATTCAGAGCACGGCTCATCTGGCGCACAACACGAGCCACAGAAGTTGTCAGACCAACCTCATCCATGGCTTCAAGTTTCTGTTCAGTTTTGTCTATCTTCTCCATCATTGATGCATCTTTGATATCTCCTTTAAAAACTACAGAGACGGTCTGAGATCCTCCAAGATTTTCGTCTATGAGTTTTGAAGCCCGCACTAGTTTGTGATCATCCGGAAAGTAGGAGTTGGGATCTGTATCAACTACAACTCTGAATACACCTATACCTGAAATGGCGGCCATGAGCGTAGCTGCAACAATAATGGTCTTCGGTTTTTTTGAAACCAGTCGACCAAAAAGCCAGAGAAGACGTTCCAACACATGACCTTTGTCTGAATGCTCATCTTCACCTGAGAGTACTGGTTTGGACTTGGGCAATAACGATGTCACCGCAGGAATAAAAAGCAGACTTAACATTAGCGCATATACAATGCCGATGGCAGAGAGAACACCAAGCTGCTGAGCAGGGATCATTATATGTCCCAGCAGGCAGAGCATGCCGGCCATAGTGGTGATTCCTGTAAGCAGTATTGGTTTGCCCAAGGACTGAAACATGCGGCTTGCAAGGTCATATCTGCCATATGTATTGCCTGGTGTATTATCCTCCTGATATTTGGCAATCATGTGAATTCCATAGTCATTTGCCACTGCAATCAGGAAGACGGGTAATATGATTGTGATAGTTTGAATTTTCCAACCCAGCAATGGAACCATTCCCATACTGAACAAAATTGACATCACTACTACGGCAAATGGAAGCAGAATACCCCTTGGCTGGCGGAAACAGGCATAAAGAAATATCAGCATGATAAGAATGCCGATTGGCATTAGACGCCGCATATCTTTCTGTATATAATAGCCGATGTTGAAACGCGTATAGGGCATACCACCAATTACTGTCTCCTCAGTGCCGGGAACATCAAGTATGAGTTTCTCTATCTGGGGTACAAGTATTGCTTCGGATATATCGTCCTTCAGTACTGCTATGATAGCCGTTATAGTGAAATCCTCTGATACGACACTGCCGTATACAATATCGTTGTCAATGATTTCAGCCCTGAGCCTCTGCCGCTGTTTTTCGGTTTTAGGGATTTGTCTTACTGCCGGATCTACGATCATTGCACCTTCTTCGGAGCGTATATATTTCAGGTCAAAGAGAGACATGACCTTATCCACACCTTTTATGCGATTGAGTTTTTTTGAGAGTTTGCGTGTCCTTTTTAGAGTCTCGGTATTGAGGACATCATCGGTTTTAAGGATTATCATAAGCATCTCTGTGCCACCGAAGAGCTCGTCAATCTTGTCATTATTCAACCGTGATGCCATGTCTTCGGGCAGTGAGGCTTTCATATCAGGTTCAATTTCCGCTCGACGTATCTGGGCTCCCATGATCAGGGATATCAAGATGAATCCAATGATGATGGGCCACCGGTATTTCAAAATTTTATCGGCAAATGTGTTCATGCGTTTTTCTCCGTGTTGGATTTGGGGAGACGGGCCAATCCCTGCACGCCTTCCAGGAGCAGGGTGGCGATGATGATCTTGTATCTTTCATAGAATGCATCGTCAAAATTGATGTCAAAGACCTTGGCCTGGAAGTCCCGCAGACGAAAATGCGTGACGATGAGCGACATGATGGCCGGTCCGATGATGCTGAAGAGTTGCAGATCGTTGATGTCCAGTCCCAGACTGGCAATCAACGATTGCACCGATCCCATGATTTTCATGAGCGATTTCTGTTTGAGATTGGCAATTTCCGGGATTTCAAGGGGCATGGTGTGAAAGGCTACCAGAGCCAGCTCTTTATTTTCACGCACGTAGTCCACCATGGCACCGGTGATGGCGTGGATCTTTATTTCCGGCGTTTCGCCCCTGTCCATGGCCTTGACGATGTGCCTGTGATAGTTCTCCCAGAACTCATCTACAATTTCCGCAAGGATGCCTACCTTGCCGTTGAAGTAGTAGGAGATCATGGAGATATTGACCTCGGCCTGTGCCGCGATTTCCCGCACACCCACAGCCGCATAGCCTTTGCGGGCAAAGAGCGAGACTGCTGTTTTGAGTATGCGGGTCCGGGCCGCCTGTTTTTCTTCTTGCGTCATGGTCTGAACTCCTTAAAATGAGGCTTTCAATGCGATGAAACCAGCGGAGAATGTGTCCCTGACTGTACCGAATAAGGTCTCATCCGGGCCGCCATAGAGGTCTGCGCCTGCGATGAGCGTCAGGGCATCGGCCAGATGGTAACGGATTCGGGGTGCCAGCATCCATTCCTCAGTGGTCAATTTGTAGAGTGTGAGCATCTCCAGTGAGAGTGTTTCATGCATCAACGTCCATGACGGCCGGCAGACCAGACCGTGCTGCGTTTTATCCAGTTGTCCGGCAATCATACGATTTTTTTCAACAAGCATGAAACCCAGAGGATCCAGGGGAAAGACTGCGGGCAGAATGGGCTGTTTCCAGTTGGGGATGTGTTTTCCTTCGTACTGAAGGATCAGATTGAAATCGCCCCATGAACGGTCCAGACCCAGCACGTAATGGAATTCGTCATTGGGATAGGGGGAGAGTATGGCATAGTCTTCCGAAGGATTTTTCCAGGCCAGCTCGCCTCTCAAACCCAGTACGCCCACCGTTGTCTGGAAATCGGCTCCCCAGATTTGACTGCGATATGGGGTCGGCGTTATTGTGATGGCAGAACCGTCAAGGGGGATCTCGGCGGCCAGGCCGGGCAACGGGACATAGCCGTTGAAATAGGAGAGAGATCCATCGATGGATGCGGCTTCGTAATGAAGTTTGAAGGCCAGGTTGGATTCCTCAAGCAGTGCCGGGGGCGTCCATGTGTCGTTCAGCCGGACCATTTCCGGCAAAGGAATGAGGCCAAGAGGAAGCATGCTGGAAGCATAGATCGGTGTCCAGATCAGTTCCAATCGAAGAGGTTGAAGATTATAAAAAGCACGCAGCATCATATTGCCTTCCCTGCGGTCATCCTCATCCGGGCTGCGGAGAAGCATGTTCTGTGGCGTGATATTATTTGTCGGGTTGACTCCGTCGGCACGGCCCCAGACAATAATCTGATGGCCGATGCGCAGATCAATTGGTCCTGTATATAAAGAAGCATATGCTTCACGTAGAACGATCTCTGAAATAGCCTCACCGAATTCAGTGCCCCGGCGCAGCCTGAATTGAGCAAATCCCTGTCCCCAGTCGTCTTTACGTGCTCTGAATTGAAGATCCAGCTCTGCATAGGCTGCTTTAAGATCGGCATCATGGGAGATGGGTGCCTGGCCAGCGTAGATGACGCCACGCATGAAACCGTTTATCTCTACTGAAGAGGCAGAGGATTCGGATTCAGCTGTCTCTGTAACAGCACTTTCAAAAAGGCCCTGGGCACTAAGCATTCCTGAGGCCAATATAAAAAAGCTTAAAATATGTCTTTTCATGATTATACTCCAATAAATACAAAAGCAATCAAACGATTGTTTTAAACGATCGTTTGATTAAATATAACAATGTTTTTGCTAATGTCAAGGGAATTTATTGATCAGGCTGTTAATGTTTATTACATTGGCACTGTGAAATTCAGATTTTGTGTTGAATTAATATTTTGAATTCAAAGATTTTGTTAATGAAACTCTAATCATCTTGGAAGAAAATGACAGATCAACCAGTAGATGGTTTTATAAAACCGGATAAAACATATTTTCTTAATTTGGCCAGAATGAAGATGCCCTATGGTAAATATGCCGGTCGTCGTCTGGTTGATCTGCCTGAACATTATGTTGTATGGATGTCGCAAAAGGGCTTTCCCAAGGGGGAGTTGGGGCGTATGCTACAGGATGTCTATGAGATCAAGGTCAATGGGCTTGAATATCTCTTTAGATCTTTCCGATAATGTCATTTTTGTCATACAATATATCGTATTTCTTTTTCTATATATGAGCGGGTCAGGAATCAAGCCATGCAGTATTGTGTGTAACACCCATTTCTTTTCATCGCTGGTAGAATTCGAAAATAAGATGATGGGAGAGGCAGGGGTGTTGTTTTTTTTTGATTTTGATTTTTTTATTATTTTTTGTAAGTTTTGGGAGTACGCTTAGGTTTATCGGATGTGTGAAGTTTTATTGGTCGGGAGAGAATCGAAATGGATCTATTCAAGCTGTTGACTCCCATATCCTATTGGCTACTTATTTTAATGTGGTCATTTATTCTTGTTTTCTATTTGCGGCGTCTTTTTACAAAAAAGTTGAAAAATAAATTCTTTGGCACATTAATTCTTATACTGGCCATAGATGCGCTACGGACTTTGTTTGAGAGTATCTATTTTGGGGCTTGGTATACCTCTGTGGCTGGCATGATACCAAGCAGCATTCATGCCTATCTCATCCGCCCGGAAAACGTTTTCATCCCAAAAGCTCTTAATGTTGTAGCAGCTACCCTGGTCATTCTGATTGTCTTGAAGCATTGGATTCCTCAAGAGGAGAAGGAAAGAGAAGAGCGAATATCTTATACACAAAGATTAGAAAAAGAGATTGCCGACCGTAAGAAAGCTGAGAAGGAGCGTGAAGCAGTTATCATTGAATTGAAAGAGGCTCTGTCCAATGTCAAGCTGTTGAGTGGATTAATACCAATTTGTGCTTATTGTAAAAAGGTGAGAGACGACAAGGGGTATTGGAATCAAGTTGAAACATATATAGAGAACCATTCAGATGCCTCCTTCAGTCATGGCTATTGTCCGGAGTGTCTGGGAAAGTTATACGGAAATCAAAAATGGTATATTAAGAATAAGGAAAAACTGGATGGGAAGGATTGAAAAGTATTCTAAATAGAGATCATATCGATGATGTTTTTTATTGATGCATCGGGTAACCTGAAACTTCGGCTGCTTGATATGGTATTATGCAAATCATGGTTTAATTGATTTTATGCAATATATTGCAGAGGTTCTGCTCCAAAATTTTTATCAACATACAAGGAAAAATCGATTTTTACTTGATTTCTTTCCTTAAATTACTATACTTATAAACATCTACGGTATTTTTACCAGCATCTCCTGTTCCAGCGATCGTTTTTCCATTTCCTCATGTGATTGATCTTCATCCGATAGCATCGTGACTTAAGCTTAAATGAATTGGCCTTAAACGTTTATTTTATAACGGTTCCCTAATCAATGGGGAGTATCTGTCTTATTTATTCGTAGGAAGGGTTGCTGCTTTATTTGAAATGATTAGAAGGGAGAGTATGTACCATGCATTGGGCAAGGTCTGCCTGGATGACAGCAATTTTATGCCTGTCTGTCTTCCAAGCCGGTGGCACTGTCAGTCAACATGATGTGGTGCAATCCTTAGAGGTTGGAGGACATCAACGTCTGAAATCTTCTTCATTGAAGGCCGTTGAGAAGGATCAGACACGACAAAGAAGCATCCATGCGAAAGTGATGGACATCCACCCAGTCCGTCGATCTCAAAGCGATACAGGTCAAGGCCCGCAAAGTATTCAAATCATTCCTCATACCTCGGTGAGTGCCGATAAGACCCAACACACAATTCATATTGAAATTCTGCGTTCTTCCGGACAAGCAACCTTCAAAGCACCGAATACCCATGTTACGCTTCGATCCATTGTCCCGGTGCAATCCAATGCCCCGGGAAGACAAGTTCAAACTAAAGGGCCGATTCATTTCTCGCCACTCAATTCCCAAAAATCTTCGTCATCACCCAACCAGCCTCATTTTGATTATGCCCGATTCACAGGAAGCGAATTGGTTCCAATAGCCCGGCCTGTCAAATCCTCAACATCTCCAGCGTTAAATCAGAATACCACTGTACAAGTCCATACTGTCAGATCTCAGATTCACTCAAGAGAGGTCGGAGAAAGTCAGACGGGACAAGTTCAAGTGAAATCTTCATCAAGTGTGATTGTAGATAAAAGTGTTAAGCCGTCGGTTACTCTCTCTCAGCCGGAGCCGGCTGCCCAAAATCCATCTCCACTTTATACAATGATAACGGACCAGGATATTCCTCGAAGTATCGATGCAAAGCGATCTCTGGATTTCAGGGCAGAATTGATGGATCAGCCCATTGTTGTCAGAGAAGAGGTGGCAGTACAAACAAGTCTCTCTGTGAGTGAGGTGAGCTCATCCGTTATTTCAAGTGATTTGTACGATCAGGAACTTATTGAGAATCGAGAGCAATCAATTTCATCCCGGATCCGGCTGGAGTCGTCATCAATTAAGATTAAAAAAACAACAATCTCCAAATCGGTTTCCGGGCAGGCGGCGATGCCCGATCTCATTGTTGATGACATCACTACGCCCACCTCTCTGGTAGGGGGCACACCGTTTCAGGTTTCTTACACCATTGCCAATGCCGGCGATGCCGCAACCACTCAATACTTCGACTATGAGATCCTGGTCGATGACAATGTAATCTATACCGGGACGTTCAATGCCACCTTGGGTGTCGGCTATTCAGGCACTTTCACACTGACATTCAGTAATGGGCTCTCTGCCGGTCTGCATACTTTGGGGTGCCGAGCGGACTCGGCAGGGGAGATTGCGGAGTCCGATGAGACCAATAATCTCCGGCAGGAAAGCCACACCTGGACCGGTGAGGCAGATCTGATCGTCCAGGATATTCATCCGCCTTCCACCACTGCCGGCGGCCAGCCATTCACCATGGATGTCACCATTGCCAACACAGGTGTGCGGGATGTTACCGATAGTTTTTATCTGACACTTTTTCTTAACGGGTCCTGGTTGAAGGATTATCGAATCAGCACAGATATGCCTATGCGTTCCTCATTGAAGTTGGGTATCAGTTTTTCAGGGCTACCGGCCGGGACACATGTATTCAGGTTCAAAGTAGATTCTTCCAATGAGATTACGGAGTCCAGCAACAGCAATAATGAAAGAGAGGAAAGTTTCACATTCACAGGCAAGCCGGACCTGATTGTCCAGGATATCGGCACGCCTTCCTCCCTTGCCGGGGGCACGCCGTTCACAGTTGCGGTCACGCTCAAGAATCAGGGCGGTGCTCATCTGACCCAGGACTTTGACCTGGACCTCTACATTGACGGCACCCACGAGCATACATTCCGCATCACCACAGATTTTCCCATGGGTTCTTCGGGAGGGTTGACCGTCAGTTTCAACGGTCTTCCCGCGGGGACACATGCGCTTAAATTCTTCGCTGATGTTCCCGACGCTGTGGATGAAGCCAACGACGGGAACAACTGGCGTGAAGAAAGCTGGATGTGGACAGGCAAACCGGACCTGATCGTTCAGGATGTCGGCACCCCTTCGTCTTTGGCCGGGGGAACGCCGTTCACGGTACTGGTCACACTCAAAAATCAGGGCGGTGCTCATCTGACTCAGGACTTTGACCTGGATGTCTTCATCGATGGAGATAAAGAAAATACATTCCGGATCAGTACTGACTTCCCCATGAATGCCACTGGATCATTGACATTGAGCTTCAGTGATTTACCCGCCGGTGATCATACATTGGGCTTTTTAGCCGATGCCCAGGATGAGGTGGATGAAGTCATCAACGGAAATAACTATTCGGAAGACAGCTGGACGTGGACAGGCAAACCGGACCTCATCGTTCAATCTATTTCCACACCCACCAGCCTGGAAGGAGGCCAACCCTTCGCCGTGACTGTCTCCCTGAAAAATCAGGGGGTGGCCAATATCACACAAAATTTCGATCTGGATCTATATATCGACGGCAGCAAGAACGATACTTTCCGTATTGAAACAGATTTCCCCATGGGTGCGTCGGGGACAATGACATTGAATTTTAGCGGGCTTGCTTCCGGTGAACACACACTGAAGTTTGTGGCTGACGGGGCAAATGAAATTGATGAAGCCCTGGAAAGCAATAATGATAAGCAGTCTACTTGGACTTGGACAGGCAAGCCCGACCTCACTATTGAATCGATCAATGAACCCACCAATCTGGAGGCCAATCAGACCTTTCAAATTACTGCCAGAATTGGCAATATCGGCGGTGAGTCCGCAGCGGGAGGATTCGATCTTGGAATCATAAAAGACGGCACACTGGTTGATACCCATGAGATATCGCAATCCATGCCCTCCGGTTCCAGTGTTGATGTTACGGTGACGTTTAATGGCGGATTCACCGCCGGGCAGCACACACTGACATTTGAAGTTGACAAACACAATGAAGTGGTTGAGAAAGTGGAAAGCAACAACACCGCAAGCAGGACCTGGACCTGGTCTGAAGAAAAACTGCCGGATCTGCTGGTCCAGTCTGTCAGCGATCCCACCAGTCTTGAGGCCGGGGGACAGTTTGAGATCACGGTCACTGTGGTCAATAGCGGAGAGGCTGTTGCCGGTTCCGGCTTTATCGTAGCGTTTTTCGTGGATGGCAGCAAGTTGGGACAATACACGGTCAATCAGAGCCTGTCGCCCAATGAGACCCATGTGGAGACCCTGGGATTGAGCGGATTTACAGCCGGGGAGCACCATTTTCGCTTTGTGGCCGATCACACCGGTGTCATCGGCGAATCCAATGAAGGGAACAACGAAAAAGAGAAGCGATGGACGTGGACAGGTCAGCCCGATCTGCGTATTGAAGCCATTACCACCCCCAGTAATTTAAATGCGGATACCGCCTTTGAGATGCAGGTCACCGTTGCAAACCGGGGGAATGATAAAGCCTCAGGCGGCTTCAATGTAGATATTTTAGTGGACGGCAGCCGGCAGAAAGACTTTCGCGTGACAGAGACCTTCAATCCTGATGACAGCCGTGTTTATCGTGTACAATTTCCTGCTGGACTGTCGGCGGGAACACACCGCATTGCTTTTGAAGCTGATGCTGATGGTGAGATCAGCGAGTCCCGTGAAGACAACAATACAAAGGAACAGAGCTGGACATGGAGCGGCAAGCCGGATTTAATCGTAGATGAAATTGGAAATCCCTCAACACAGGAGGCGACGCAACCCTTTGACATCACGGTTCGTATTGCCAATATCGGCGATGAATTGGCACCTGGAGGTTTCAAACTGGGTGTTCGCGTCAATGGCATCCTTATCGATAATGTAACGATTTCAGACAACCTGTCGCCAGGAACGCAACGGGATGTCACCGTGTCATTTAGCGGATTGCCTGCAGGGACGCACACCATCATATTTGATGTGGATGCCACGGCTGTCGTATCGGAATCCCGGGAAGACAATAATACGAACCAGGGAAGCTGGACATGGACCGGGGAACCCGACTTGATTGTCGAATCCATTTCAGCGCCTACTTCACTTGAAGCATTAACAACTTTTGAGATCACAGTGACAATAACAAATCAGGGCGCAGACCATACCATGGCCGGATTTGATATAGATGTGCTGGTCGATGGTGATGTGGTTGGCAATACACGTATCAGCAGCGGGCTCGCCGCCGCTCAAAGTAAGGACGTCGTCATTCGTTTCACCAATGGTTTGACGGCCGGAGAACATGAGATCGGCGTCAATGTGGATCCCGGCAATGCCATACACGAGAAAATTGAGATGAATAACAGCGGGAGTGACCGATGGACCTGGACAGGTGTGCCGGATCTGATTGTCTCCGATCTGACAAATCCATCCACGCTGCAGGCCAATCGAACCTTTAATATTCAAGCCCAGGTGGCGAACCGGGGGAGCCAGGCCACGGGAAGTGGGCATAAGCTGGGTGTTTATGTGGACGACGGCCTGGTGCAGGAAATGTTCGTATCTGATATTCTGCCTGTTGGCGGCAGCAAATCGTACTCTATTCAATTCTCCAATGGATTGCCTCTAGGCGAACACCATATTGGTGTCATGGCCGACCTGGAAGATGTGATTGTTGAAATTCAGGAAGACAACAACCGGCGGGATGAGTCCTGGGTCTGGACCGGTAAGCCGGATCTGACAGTGACCTCCATAGGCAGTCCTTCATCATTGAAAGTCATGACCGCATTCTCTCTGGAGTTCACTATTGCAAATGTGGGTGCGGCTGATGCTGTTGGCGGATTTTCTATTGATGTGTTTATTGATGGCGCCATTCAGGAGACAGTGCGATTCCATAGCGATTTATCCAGTCAGGCTGAGGCAGATATTGAAGTGACATTTCCCAATGGTCTCTCCAGAGGCAGCCATACGCTTGGTTTTCGAGTGGACAGCGGGGGTGAGATTGATGAATCGACCATAATGAATAACTATATGGACAGAAGCTGGAGATGGACCGGTGCGCCGGACTTGGTCGTGGCGGCCATTGGCAATCCTTCGACAGAGCAGGCCAACCATCCATTCGATATCCCCTTTACTATTGAAAACAAGGGCGATGTAGGCGTTGTTGAGACCATAGGTGTTCACGTGTTGTTGAACGGTTATCCAATTGACGGGTTGGAGTTTACAGAGGATCTCAGCGCAGCCAATCAAGACGGAAATGCCTGGCAGGGGACATACACATTCGAAAATGGATTGGACATTGGAGAGTATCAGATTGGTTTCTTTGTGGATCCCTATAACAACATTCCCGAGTCTGCAGAGTGGAACAATACAAAAGACCGGGTAGTCTCTTTCCGGGGTCAGACTGTCCGGACGCTGATTGTGGGCAATCTGTCCATTAAAGCCGATGCTATTGTTGAAACCGGTCAGGGACGGTATGAGGCCACGGGTAATATCTGGATTGGTAAAAAGGGAGAGAGTATTTATCGGCTCAAACTGGGGGGGGAGATCGCCTTATCCATTAATCTAAACCGATTGACCATAGAGGTCAGTAATCTGGATCCCTCGCAGGCGTGGCTGGTCTTGAATTGGGGGCAACCCTATCTCCTGCCATTGGCAGGCATGGGCAATATGCAGTTCAATCTTCAGGCCGGGGGCGGCGCCACGCTGGTCTTTGAGGATCTTTCTTTTCTAGCGCCATTCTCGACAAATAGCACATTGATGGAAGTTCTGCTCAACTATTCAGCCGCCGAACTGGATTTATTCACCGGCGTCTTAACCGGAGAGACACAAATAGGCATAGGTAGCGACTTAAATTTTTCTGTCTTTACACGTTTTGATTTAAGTGCGATTCATCTTACCTGGCATGTGGATGGACATGTCGCTCTCCCCGATTCCTGGATTTTGGGCAGCAATGTGGTTGCTCTGGAGGGTTCTCTTGATTTTGACTTGAACCTGTCTGAGGGCCAGTTAATTGTCGGACTTGGTGCCGGGGCTTTGAATGTTACAGAATCCAGCGGGTTGATCGGAATTAATATGGTGTCGGGGGAAATCGGTGTGGATCTGTCGTGGGATCGCCTGCTTCGTATCGATATCATTGAAAGTGTGAACCTTCAGCCCGGCCTGCCCGGTGTTGTCATGTTGGGCGCCATGCTGGACAAGGGGTCTTATTTTCAGTTGTGGGATTTTGAACTCCGGGCCAGTGGCGGGTTTGTGGGGAATTTTGCAGGATTAAATGTGGACTTCGGCCGGGGCGCTATTACGCTGGATTGGTCGGAACGATTGCTAACAGTATCAGGTAGTAAACAAATTAAATTCGGCGACCTGTTCAATCTTAACCTTGGTGCAGGCAGTCTGGAAATTAACCTGATAGATTACACCATCGGTATCCGCGGAGAAATGGGCGTAGAGGCCACTGCTTGGGGATCTCTATTAGGAAGAGTGAAGAAATTTGGCGCAATAAAGGCAGATATCCGTAACGGCATGATCGGTGGAACATTAAAAACAGATCTCAACCTATTGGGAGGGACGTTGCTCCTGGCGGATATGGCTGTGGCTATCGATAGAGACGGCCTGCACACCTGGGAAGCCTTCAATGATATCAACGGGAATCAAATTCGGGATGGCGGTGAAGTCATGCTGGATATCAACGGAAACGGCAGTTGGGACCGGGGTTGCCTGTTAAATATTCTGGGATTGGTCAGTGCCACGGCAGTTGCCAGTATCGGCCCTAGTCATATCCTGGGTGAAATCACTACAGGCTTCACCTTGTTTGGTTATTCATTTGCACCGGGTGTCTCATTCAAGTATACAGAGAGCAGCGGGTTAAATATAAACGGTTGGCAAGTCCCGGGTACCGGAGGAGAGGCTGCAAAGCGTATATTGGCCTATGCTGTGGATGATGGCGTTCCTATAACAGTACAGATTGATCCGGGCGGTATGATTCATATTGACATCAATTCGATCCTGCCGCCCGTCATTGTAGAAGGCCCGGTTGTGACCTATTATTCTGATGTACGGGCAGCAGTGCAGTGGAGTACGGATAAGCTGGCCACAACATCCATCGAATATGGTGAGGATACATCGTACGGGCAGATATACGCACCAGAAGGCGTTTCTCTGGATCATATGGTGATCCTTGAGGGATTGCAGCCGGATCAACGCTATCATTATCAAGTAATCAGTAAAGACATGGGCGGGGAAGTTGAAACCGTCAGCAATGATGGACTGTTCCAGACGGGAATGATTCCTGACGGCATTGCCCCTGTCTCCATTCAGGAACCGGCTGCTATTGCCGCCTCTTATACATCGACAGTGATCTATTGGGAAACGGATGAACCCAGTCTGGGTTATATTGAATATGGTTCCAGCCTGAGTTTTGGACAGTTTATTTATGATGAGGCATTCAGAACAAGGCACTGGATGACGCTTCATGACCTTACACCGGGAGAGACGGTTTATTATCGAATAGGATCAACCGATCCGGCTGGTAACGGGCCGGCCTTAAGCAATGAACTGACATTTGTCCCTTTGAGTATTCCGGATTTGACACCCCCATCCATCACTGAGGCGCCACAAGTGATTAATGCGGCGCCTGAGGTGGTTTTTATTGTCTGGCAAACCGATGAAGCCAGTGACAGCCGTGTGACTTTCGGTCTCAATCTGCCTTACAGCTATACCACGCAGCGCGGACATTATGTCACGCAGCATCTGGTGACTCTCACAGGTTTGGCAGCCGGTGCGACCTATCACTATCAGGTGTCTTCCACGGATCTTAGCGGCAATACGGTGATATATACTGCCGATCAGCAATTTACAACCCTAATCGATGCAGACGGACAAAATCCCGTATTCACTAGCGGCCCTGATGTGGAGATATTGGGCGAAACCACTGTGTCGATATCCTGGTCCACCAATGAACGTTCCAACAGTGTGGTTCATTTTGGCCTCACAGACGCATGCGTAGAGACCAAGGAGGACGGAGCCCTGGTCTGGCAGCATCGGGTTGTCCTCACCCATCTCCAGCCTGGAAGCAGCTACTATTATCGCATTACATCACAGGATTTCTCCGGTAATATAGTTGCACTGGGCGTACCTGAGGTTTTCTCCACACCTGTAGACCTTACTCCGCCTGTGATTCTGGATGGACCGGATATAACGATGCTCAGTGATACCGAGGTTACCCTGCTTTGGCGCACCAATGAACCCGGAGGGAGCGGCCTTTATTATGGAGACACGGCGGATTGTGATAAAAACCTGATTGATTCCTCGGCAGTTACGGATCACCACATCACCGTGAACGGACTGAAACCGGAACGCACTTATCAATACTATGTAACCACATGGGATCTTAATCACAATGGTCCGGTTCAAAGCGATATGTTGACATGGACAACCCTGCCGGACACTTCCTGCCCGGTCATTGAGAGCGGTCCGGAGGTTGTGACCGTGACAGACTGTACAGCCGTGATTGCCTGGATCACAGATGAAGCAGCCACCTCCGTGGTCCGGTATGATCAGAGTACTGATTTCAGATATTTTGCCCAAGATACATCGCTGAATGTGGAACATGATATGTTACTTACAGCA
>JAGLOF010000113.1 GCA_023139105.1 bacterium | reverse complement strand
TACACAATTTATTTTACAGTGCCTGTAAAAAACGAATAGTATATGATATTTTTGTATTAATGTTAAGTAAAGTGTTTTTGTTTTATAATTGTGGTTTTTGTTGTTCGTCTTGTTCGTTTTGTTCGTTGCTAATTTTTTTGATCTTGCAACATTAATAGTTGCCAGATGAGTCTTTGAAAAAAGGTTGGTCCACCGGAAATATTTTCCGTGATTTGTATAAGCAGGGATAAAATTTCCATATTTTCCCCTGGTATAGATAGCTTTTATGCGTTGTGGTTATTTGCTGTTTGGATGTGAAGAAGTATAATTTCCTTACCAGTGAATTGCAGGGTTTTGGTTAATGGCCAAAGCTGTATGAAATTTGTTTTTAATGATCTGATCTGTAAGAAATATTGGATATTTCCTGAATACATCAAGAATGTATGTGGTCTTATTTTAAATATAAACAATATGTTATGCTGATTTATCGCTATCTTCCTTTGAATCTTCTTTTGCTTGCGTTTTGCTCACTTTTTTGTTATTTTTTAAAGAATACATTTGTTTTCGATTTGCCTGGAACTCTGCATATCTGAATATGTTTAATACAATAGTTTGCATTTGTATTCAAAAGTGTTTTTAATTGAATTGCAGCATTGATTTCTGGTCTTGTTTTTGCAATTTATTTTGAATTATTTAACAGTATAGGTCACGTTATCTATGTATAGTAAAAAGATAGTATTTATTCTCTGTTTTATTTTGGCATTTTCACTCTTTGCCTCTGAGGCAGATCAGTACAGCACTAATCCTAAGGTTATTTCCATATCAGGTACTATGGCAAGATATGGTGACCATTTTATTGTTGCCGACCTCAATGCCGATGGTGCCATGGATTTTTTATACCGGACTACCACTACATTATATGCATATGATCATGATGGCACTGCTTTATGGAATGTATCAGTTGCATTAGAGGCTGAATTAAACGGAACCAGTATTGCCGCAGGTGATATTGATGGTGACGGTATTATGGAAGTACTGGTCTTAAATGATGCTGATCAAATATTAATACTGACGGGCAGTACAGGTGTTGAAGAGGACCGTATCGACGTCACGGTTCTGGCAAATCAGCGTGCATCATACTTTCAGATTGTCAACCTGAGGGGTGAGGGAGACCGGGATATAATAGTTCAAATGAATGATGTCGATCTGGAAGGTAATCAAAATTACTATGTTAACCGTTCACTGGTAGCCATTAGAGTAGACACGGAAGCTGAGATTTGGCGGGTGGATCAGGATAGAGTTGGTAGCTCCGGTGCTACCTGGTACGAAGGGTACTGGGGGCAGGCACACGGGGCCTTCTTTGCTGTAGACATAGATGGTGACGGCCTGGATGAGGTGGTCGGCGGAACATGGGTGGATCATGATGGCACTGTTGTCGATGTTAATTGCCCCAAGGATTGGGTCGGTGAAGAAAATCCGACTTATATTGATCACTTGGATGCCATTGTCGTAGGTGATTTCCGCCCTGATCTGGCAGGTCTTGAGTGGGCCATGACAGAAGAAGACAGGCATGGTGATGTTGCATATAATACTACCTTGATGACTTCTTCAGATACTCTATGGCGGAAAGAGACAACATTGTTCGTCGATGATGTGAATAATGACCGTGAACCACAGAATCTGGTAGCAGGGGATTTTGACCCGGCACGTTCAAATATTGAATTTTGGATGAGGTCGCGGTTTAATTATGATGATAATAGTGGCAATGGTCAACAGCCCTGGGTGTTTGATATTGACGGCAGTCAGTTTAATGATTATTATACAAAAGATATGCTGCCCGATGGATTTTGTGAAAAACATGCGACAAATAATTACAGAGCCCATGGTCTTGAGATGATCTGGAATGTAGATTGGGACGGCAGTGGAACTGAATATATTGTCGGAAAAGCGAGAAGAGGTTATGGCCATGTGGGTATATTTAACGCAGCCACAGGCACTGCTGTATGGACCAGCATGTCCTCTGTTGATACATTGCAGGCCAAGACGCTCTATGTGGCTGATATTGCCGGTGACAGCCGTGAAGAGATTATTGTAGTTGACCTGGAAGACAATACCATCAAGATTTTCCATAATGCCGATACATATATAGACAATCAGCCCAATAAATGGGATGATCCGCTTTACCGCCGCCTGAAACAGAATTGGAGTTACTACAGCCCCGGTTCTTACACTGCAAGATCAACTGTACAATTGGCCATTGATGTTTTTCTTGAAGGCCCCTACAGTACAGCTGATGATGCAATGTCTACGGCTTTAATGGAAAGTAGCTATCTGCCAATTGCATCTCCCTACAGTGAAGATCCTCTTATTCTGGGCTCTACAGCTGATATTCCAGCCAACGTGACAGACTGGGTTTTAGTAGAACTACGGGCTACAGCGGATGGACATGCAATATATCAGCAGTCTGCATTTTTAAGAAATGACGGCAGAATTATTGATGAAAAAGGTAATTCCTTCATAAATGCATTTGTAGAACGCCAGGCTTCATATTATATTGTAGTCAAGCATCGTAATCACCTGGCTGTAATGAGCGCATCAGCACATGATTTTACCAGCGGTATTGTAGCTTATGATTTTACCACTGCAACATCAAAATACTATGGTACAGATGCTGCTTTGCTGGAATCAGGGGTGTATGGGATGTATGCGGGGGATGCGAATGGTAGCAGCGGTATCAACGCCACTGATTACCTCTCTTTGAAAACACAGATTGGTGAGTCAGGATATTATACTCAAGATGTTAACGTCAGCGGTTTGTTGAATGCAACAGATTATCTCATCATCAAACCCAATGTAGGTAAAGTATCACAAATTTAGGAATAAAAGGAGCCCACTTATGAAAAAAGCAGCCATATTCATTTTAATAATTTTGTTGGTCTCATCTGCTTTTGCCGGGGATGTAACAATTACTTTGGTTGGTGTCAACCCTTTAACTATCAATGTTAAGGGAAACAGCTCCAATGAAGAAGCCGGAGGTATCAGCGTCTATCTTTATTTCAGAGATGATGGAACAACTGATCTGATTACGGACAATGTGAGCGGTGCTCAACTGGAGACTGCATGGGGTTGGGGAACCGGTTTTTTAACCAAGACAATTAGCACTGGCTCATGGAGTAAAGGCGGACATACATTTACACGACGTCTGCTTTATGATAATGTGGGTAATAACTCTCTTGATGATTACTGGTCTACCGATGGAATCAATGCCATTATCTGTACATTTACAACTGTGGGCAGTGGTCATGTTTATATTGAAGCTAATGGCGTGGATGCTTTGGCTGATTGGTCCAGTACATCTCATACTGTAAGCTACGCTAATCAGGACCATTCTCTTCCTGTCACACTCTCATTGTTTTCTGCTGAGCTAATTGATGGTGGTGTGAAAATTAGTTGGGCCACAGAGAGTGAAACCGATAATATTGGATTCATACTTGAACGTAGTGATCATCGAACAGGACTATGGGAAACTGTTGCGACATATCAAACAGAGCAAGCTTTACGTGGTCAGGGAAACACCTCCGAGCGGACAGATTATCAGTATGTTGATCTACTTGTTGAATTTGGTATGGCAATAACCTACCGCCTCTCTGATGTAAGCTCAACAGGTCAGGTTAATGTTTATGATCTTATTCAAATAGAACTGCCGGATCGCCCCAGAGAAACTGCAATCGGGCAGGCCTTTCCCAATCCTTTTAATCCAACGACAAATTTTTCATATCAACTGGCAGAAGCTGCTGATGTAACAGTCTCTATAGTTAATATTCTCGGGCAGACTGTTAGAGTGCTGGTCTCAGAACCCAAAGGCATTGGAAGTTTTAAACACTATTGGGACGGATGTGATGATTCCAATAATCATGTGCCCAGTGGAGTATATTTTCTGGTATTGAATACAGGTAAGATTGTAAAGACTCAGAAGTTGATATTGACCAGGTAGTATATAGTTCTATTTTTCCAGCAATATTTATATGCCCTCTGATATTCATTTATCAGAGGGCTTTTTGTTTTGGAGAAGAGCTAACTCCAATGGCATACGGATGATGTGAGAAAAACGAATGGGCATGGAAGTTGCTTGATAATGTTTGGATGTGGAATAAGATATTTTCAGGTAGAGAAAAGTTACGAAAAATGGGGTGATAAGTATGAAACGGTATTATTTGCTCATTATTCTTCTTATAGGGCTGAAAAATTTTCCGGTTTCTGCTGACTCAGTTACAGAGAATGAAGCATATCGCAGTGCTGTTGCATGGTTTAATACATGTCCTGCATTTGTACGTAGTGATGTTGGATATACATATTTTTCTGATATGATATCTGTTATGAGTGATGATCATTCTGCGGTGCTGGCATATGTTCTGAACCTGGATCCATACGGATATATAATTGTTACATCTGATAATGGACTCTCCCCTGTAATTGCCTATTCGGAGTATTCAATTTTTAATAATGTGGAGTCTTCGGAAAATATATTACTTTCGTTTCTCCGTAAGGATATACCAGGCCGTCTGGCTGCTGTTGAAGCAGGCCTGGTTGAACCGGAAGTCCTGGAAACAAGGCGTGCAGACCGGGAGGCTGATCTTGCAATGATCAGCCCACAGGGACAGATGGTGATGAAGGTGGCAGTACAGACTGTATATGCCGCCGAATATGGACCCTTGCTCGCTTCCGAATGGGGGCAGGGTAATGATGGCGGTGGGAATAATACATTTGATTATTACACGCCTTATAATTATGTATGCGGATGTGTGGCAACAGCCATGGGCCAGATACTTAACTATTATACCTGGCCTGCATCAGGGACCGGCTCTTCCAGTTATACCTGGAATAATGGTAGTGATCCTTCACAATCGCTCTCTGCCAATTATGGAGAAACCGACTATGATTGGATGAATATGTTGGACATCTATCACAATGGTTCAAAGGCGGAGGCAGAGAGACAGGCTGCCGGACAGTTTGTCTATCATTGCGGAGTGGCCCTGGAAATGAACTATGCATCATCAGGCTCTGGTGCATCTACATCGGCGGTAGCTTTGGCATTGGAGAATTATTTTCGTACCGCAGGTACCTGGATTTCCTCAAGTGTGGGTGATTTCTTTACGCAGCTGCAAACAAATATAGCTAATAGTCGTCCTGCTCAAATGAGTATTTCCGGTTCTGTGGGCGGCCACTCCATTGTAGTAGATGGATTTCGTGATACTGGTGCTTCAAATGAATATCATTTGAATATGGGCTGGAATAGTTCAAATGATGCCTGGTACATGATTGAAACACTACCTTTCACAGCCGGATATGAATGGGATACCATCAATGGTGCTGTAATGGATATTGTACCAACACCCGATATGGATGATCCCGGCTCATCCACAACAGCAACAAGTGTCTCAGCTTCCTGGAGCGTGTCCGATCTATTAAATGCAGATTATTATGAGTTGAAGAAACTCTATATTTCAAATACATCATCATCAGTTTCAGATGGAGCTGAGACCGGAATTGGTAATTGGACAATAGACGGTTTTTGGGCGCAGACATCATATTATCAACACTCCGGCACTTATTCATTTTTAGGGCAGGTCTATCAGAGTGGTAATTGGGATTTCCCGGGAACTATAACATATAATCAGAGTGTCAAGATTACAAATGCAACTACATTGAGCTATTACTGGGCATCCTATGGTGCCAGTGGTCGTCAACTCCGGCTTGATATATCAATAGATGGTGTGTCATGGACAACGTTAAAATCACATGATGGTGTTGATGTAATCTCATGGAATCAAATTGATGTGACCACCTCTGATCTGTCGGGTTATGTGGGGGAGATAGCAAAGATCCGATTTGTAGTCGATTATCTTGGTGGTTCAATTAGTGTTGGCTCATCTCTTGGCATTTATGTTGATGATTTCGTCATAAGTAATGGCCGATTCGGATCCTGGGAGACGGTCAATAATTCAATAGCAGGTACATCTCAAACCATTAGTACAGAAGGCAATGGTGATTATGCCTTTCAGGTGCGTGCTAATTGGGATTCACAGTGGTGGAACTGGTCGGATATGGAGTCAGTCACTTTAGCCTCTGCCCTGGTTCAGGCTAAAGTTTTTCTGAAAGGTCCATACAGTACAAACAACGACAATATGAGTATAGCACTTAGGGCTGCCGGTTATATTCCCGTTATATCACCCTATTCAGAAGATCCCCGGACAGTAAGTTCTGTGCCGAATGATGTCACAGACTGGGTGCTTGTACAGCTACGTTCAACAGAGACAGGATCAGCTATTGCTTCACGCAGTGCATTTCTGCATAAAGACGGACGTATTGTCGGTGATGATGGTCTTACAGGGAGTATAACTCTGGACGCTGCTGCCGGCAATTATTATATTGTAGTGAAGCACCGTAACCACCTTGCTATCATGAGTGATGATGCTGTGGCGTTGGCATCAGGAAGTTCAACATTGTACGATTTTACCAGTGGAACGGATAATGTGGAGGGAGCTGATTTGGTTTTTTTGGAAACTGGTGTTTATGGTATGTATGCAGGGGATTCAAACAGCAGTGGAGGAGTAAATGCAACTGACTACCTGAAAGTTAAAACACAAGTGGGTAACAATGGGTACTATGACGAGGATGTTAACTTGAATGGGACTATCAATGCCACGGATTATCTTGTAGTAAAACCAAGTATTGGGAAGAACAGTAATATATAAGAATAAATTTAATATCAATAGGAAATGTGTTGTTAAAATTTAGATTTTGGATAGTTCTGTTTGGGGTTATTTCTTTAATAATTTGGCATGTGTTGTGATTTATGAAGCCATTCATAATGGAATGAATTGTTCTGTTTATCATTAAAATAGGACTTAATAGATGGAATTGATTAGTTATTTTTTTGTTAAATTATAATTTTTGTGATATGTGTTAAGTTTTACTTTTATTATTGTTCTTCATATTTTTTTTATTAAAAACAATATGTTAAGCTACCATAGAGAAGTGAAAGGTTATAAAATATTATAATTTATAGCATTGATATTCCAAGTAGTAGAATTGAACATGTTAATTCGTTATAAAGTTCGATGGTGTGAAATTTATATACTTCTTAAGGGATGGCATTTTTTTTGCACAGGATGTGTTTTTTGTCTATTTATCGGAGTTCATTGCATTTTAACCTTTCATGAATGGGGATAATTTTAAAAGATTAGTAGGAGTTATAATGAAAAGACGTTACCGTGAATTATTATTGACCGTTCTACTTTTTATTTGTGTTGAGCTCTTTGCCAATAATGTAATAGTTGGAACTCCCATTATTGCCAGTGTTAATACTATTGATGATTATGCCATGGTAGAGTTCGATCTGTCCTGGGAAAATTCATTCCGAGATGACATAAATTGGGATGCTGTCTGGGTATTTGTCAAGTATCAGCCAACAGGGGGGAGTTGGTCTCATGCCAGTGTACACACAACAGATGGCAATCACACAATTCCATCCGGGTACACTTGCTCTGTTGGCGAGACAGACGGCAGCGGTATGGGAGTCTTTATTTACAGAGACGCCAATGGCAGCGGCAATACCAATCTCTCTGACGTGGCAGTACGCTGGCAGTACGGAGCTGACGGCCTGGCTGATAATGCCACTTTTTTAATAAAGGTTTTTGCCATAGAGATGGTCAATGTACCTGAAGGTGCGTATAGTCTTGGCTCAGGAGGTGATGAGAGCGGACATTTTTTTAAACATGATGGTACAGGCTCACCTGACATGGCCACGACTTATACAGTTACAAGTGATGATGCAATAGTTGTAGGAACCGCTGCTGATAATCTATGGGGTGCCAGTACTGAGGGGAGTAATAAGATTGGTCCCGCAGGGACATTGTCAGCCGCATTCCCCAAGGCGTATAAAGGCTTTTATTGCATGAAATATGAGATGAGTCAGGGGCAGTATGCAGATTTTTTGAATTGTGTCACCACGACACAGGATGGAAATTTATATCCAAATGCCTACAACTGGAAACGAAATACTATTGGCGGTAGTGCCGGAATTCGTAGTGCTGATGTGCCGGACAGGGCTTGTAACTATATCACCTGGATGGATGGCTGCTCATATGCAGACTGGGCAGGACTGCGTCCCATGACAGAGTTTGAGTTTGAGAAGGCGTGCCGCGGCAGTGTAGGACCGGTTACAGGTGAGTATGCCTGGGGTAATACCAATATTGCGGAAGTTACCTATGTATTTACAAATGACGGCTTAGCTAATTCAGCTGTCACTAATACTGTTGCTGGCCCCACAGGTAATTTCTTTTGTGGTGTAACTAACACAATACCTCCGGATGATCATACTTTTGACGGTCCTATCCGATGTGGAATTTTTGCGTCATCCACAAGTTCCAGGACTGAGGCAGGCGCAACTTATTATGGAATTATGGAAATGTGCGGGAATCTTTGGGAACGTACAGTGTCAATTGCCAATATTGAAGGCAGGGCATTCTCAGGAACGCATGGTGACGGTGTGATTAGTACAAATGGTTATGCCACTAATAGTGATTGGCCCGGGTATATCAGTGGAGAGGTTACAGAGGCTCAGGGAGCGAATTTTAGAGGAGGGTCATTTAGTTCTGTTACACTGACAGTTGAACATCGTGTTTCGAGCCGCCGTTACAGTGACAGTAACTACCTAAATAGAAATTATAGTGATGGTATTCGTTTAGTCAGGACAGTAGAATAGACAATGAACATTCTCCCTAAAAATAAATACGCAGGTGATATTGTGATCAGGTTTCTTTTTGTTTTTATAATTACTATAGTGACATTTACTTCTGTTTTGGCTCAAGATATTAATAAGTATCATGGCGGTATCGGTCGTGGTGCGGGAGTGGGTGTGTCTGCTCAGGCTATGTCATTCCCTTATGTACAGGTTGCGGTGAAAGTCTTTCTTGAAGGTCCATACAGTACAGACAATGACAACATGAGTATAGCACTTAAGACTGCAGGTTTTATTCCCGTTACATCGCCCTATTCAGAAGATCCACGGACAGTAAATTCTGTACCGGAGGATGTCACAGATTGGGTGCTTGTGCAGCTACGATCTGCCAAAACAGATGCGGCCATTGCCTCACGCAGTGCATTTTTAAATAAAAGTGGAAGCATTGTAGCAGATGACGGTACTACGGCCTTTATTCAGCTGGATGCAGCGACCGGAAGCTATTATATAGTAATCCGGCACCGTAATCACCTTGCCATCATGAGTGATGAGACAGTAGTACTGGCATCAGGAAGTTCAACGCTGTATGACTTTTCTACTGGTACAGATAAAGTTGAAGGTGCTGATATGGTTTTACTTAATAGCGGTGTGTATGGACTGTATGCAGGGAATGCAAACTGTAGTGGAGGAGTAAATGCAACTGACTACTTGAAAATGAAAACACAAGTGGGTAACAATGGGTACTATGACGGGGATGTTAACTTGAGTGGGACTGTTAATGCCACGGATTATCTTGTAGTAAAACCAAGTATTGGGAAGAACAGCAATATATAAGAATAAATTTAATAACAATAGGTTTTGAAATGTGTTGTCCAAATTTAGATTTTGAGGCAGCTTCGCCTTAATTCGTTTTGAAATATTATCCTCTCGTTCCCATGATCTTCGTGGGAATGCCATCTCAGACGCTCCAGCGTCTTTTTTGTGGACTTGTTTTATAATTCAGCCTCAAATATATTGCTCTTCTGGCAATTGTGTGGAGCTATTGAAATAACAGATATCAATAAGCGAATTGCGATCTGATTCAAATATTGAAATCAGGTTATAATAGACTTTAATCCATATAAAATACTGAAGAATTTTTTGAGTAGCGGATACCAGTTACGAAGATTCTGCTTCGCAGGGCCTCGGCCATACGCCCTGCCCCCCGTCATTTCCAGCTATGAGCATACCGGCTGAGTCCCGGTTCTGTACGGGGGATGACATATGTGGAGGAGGGTGAGTCAGTGTTTGGATGGTCAGTAGAGATTGTCCGTGGATGATCCTCGCAAATTGTCGGCATGATTTAATAAACTATTACCAAAGGTTACGAAGATCCCGGCTAGGAGCATACCGGCTGAGTCCCGGTTCTGTACGGGAGATGACATATATGGGGTGGGTGGTCAGTGTTAGGGTGGGTAGTACATGTTGTCCGTCTACTACATTGTCATCCCCGAATGTTTTTATCGGGGATCTTGTTGACTTGTAATGTATAGAAGGTACTTCTTCGAGAGCCCTACCATTTTTAGCTAATAACATGACATGTATTGAGGACGGTCACTAAAGCTTCAAATATTATCATCCTCACACAACCACAATAATTCGTTTGCATCTTAATGTGTTGGCCCTTAAATTATAAGAATTCATTTATGGAGATACGCATTATCAGGAAAATATCCTGAAAAAATCTTATTGCCGTATTACTCCGGGTTTTATGGTCAATAAGAGGTACATGTTTTGTTAAATCGACTTCATCTAATTTATACTCTAATTTTCAGTTTCCACTTCAACGTTGTTGCCTCTCAGACAAATCAATATACATCCAATCCAAAAAAGATAGCTATTTCTGTGTTGCCTGCTGGCATGCATGATCATTTTATGGTTGCAGATTTAAATATGGACGGAGCTCAGGACTTCCTTTTTCGCAGCAATGAAAGCCTGTGGGCCTATGACCATAACGGTACCCTGCTCTGGGCGGCGGATATAGCTTTGGCTCCGGAACTAAACGGAAGCACAATGGCTGCCGGTGACCTGGGGCATGACGGTAATATGGAAGTTCTGGTACTGAACAATAATAATCAGGTTGTAGTATTTAATGGCACCACAGGTAATGAGATACAACGTTTTAATATTGATGTTGGTATAGATCAGCGTGCGGCATACTTGCAATTAGTCAATTTGCAGGGTAATGGCATGCAGGATTTAATTGTGCAGACAAATGATGTGAAGGTGGAGCATCTTGGAGTTGAGTATTATATTAATCGTTCGCTAATAGCTTACGAGCTGGATACACAGACTGTTCTGTGGCGCGTAGATCAGGATAATACAGGTAGTGACGGGCAGTCATGGTATGAAGGGTATTGGGGGCAGGCACACGGAGCTTTTTTTGCCGCTGATATTGATGGAGACGGTCTTGATGAAGTTGTAGGCAGTAACTGGATTGATCATGATGGAACTGTCCATGATATAGGATATCCAATGGACTGGATTCAGGCAAGCGGAACTTACATGGATCATCTGGATGCAATTTCTGTGGGCGATTTCTGTCCTGACCTGCCCGGTCTTGAATGGGCTATGACCGAGGAGGATCATGAGGGCCTGCCGGCTGGATCTATAAATAATTGGCATACGGCATTATTATCAGGTACTTCAATTGAGTGGCGCGTTGAAACATTGCTCTTTGCCGATGGTAGAGACAGGGAGCCGCAGAATCTGGCTGTTGGTAATTTTTCTAATAATTACACTGATGTTGAATTCTGGAATAGATCCAAGACCAATGAAAGCGCAGGCGTATGGCAGCATCCATGGATATATGATAACAGCGGCAGGCCAATCGGTGATTATGATGTGCAGAATGGGCTTCCAGCCAATTTCGGGGATTATCCGGAAAAGGGTATTGAGATGATCTGGACTATTGACTGGGATGGAAGTGATGTTGAGTATATTGCCGCACAGGCGCGGCATGCTGTTACAGTGGCTCATGTGGGAGTTTTTAATGCATTGACAGGTGAGGCTGTATGGACATCATTATCAGAATCTGTCAATATCTATGCAAATAATATTTATGTAGCAGATGTCTCCGGTGACAGCAGGGAGGAAATAATCTTTATTGACGGAAGTGATAATACGATAAAGGTTTTTCATAATGATGAGCAATTTACAGATACTAATCCTGATAAGTGGGATGATCCGCTTTATAAACGTCTTAAACAGAATTGGAGTTATTACAGCCCCGGTTCATACACAGCACGTATTCCTGTTACATTGACTATTATTGCAGATGCAGCCCTGTCAAGCGGATCCGCCGAAGCATATATATCAAAGCGTTCACCATTTTTTCAAGCATCTCGCATTGTCCAAATAATCCCTGCAAATGTAATTGATTGGGTGTTAATAGAGATTCTCTCCGGTAATTTTGAGCATATAGTCTTACAGCAGAGTGCATTCCTGCGTGCTGACGGGCACATTGTAAATGAAAAAGGGCGTGAATTTATAGATGCATTTGTCGAAAAGCAGAATGAATATCATATCAAAATTAGCTATTCTAATGGCAGCACTATTTTAACCGGAGATGCACAGGATTTTTCCAGCGGCAGTGTACAATATAATTTTGCACAAACTTCAGTGAACCCTGAATGCTCCGAAACACATCATTATAATGATCAGATTAATTTGGAACAGTCGCATCCAAATCCCATGCATTCTTATACGGAATTGACATTTCATGTACGCAATCAGCAGTATGTTGAACTGTCTGTGTATAATTTAATGGGGCAGGAAGTATGCCAGCTCATTAACGGTAATATGCAAGCCGGTAGCCATCAAATAACATGGGACGGGCGTGATATGGCAGGACACAATCTTCCAGGTGGAATATACTTTATTGTTTTAAATCATGGTGCTGCTACACAGAAGATTCTATTGATTAGATAAAAAGTGGTTCGTTTTGTTCGTTGCTAATCCTTATACCCAAGGCACTTATGTATTGCTATTCAGTTGTATTGACTGTATCTTGTTGAGTATACTTTAATTGGAACAATGAGATCAATAAATGTCACATCCGATAATCACATTACTCACGGATTTTGGTTTAAAAGACGGCTATTCTGCTGCCATGAAAGCTGTGATACTTGGTATATGCCCACACGCAAATATTGTGGATATCAGCCATAGTATTACACCGCAATCCATCAGTGAAGCCGCGTTTGTCCTGGACAGCTGCTTCGATTATTTTCCTGCAGAGACAATTCATGTAGCAGTAGTTGATCCCGGTGTCGGTACAGAGCGGGCCATATTGGCTGCCCGCATTGCAGGCCAGACAGTCCTGGCACCGGATAACGGATTGCTTTCACTTCTGATTATACGCTACCCTGATTCTCTCATCTACAGAGTGGACAATGATGCATTGTATGCAAAAGTTATAAGCAATACATTTCATGGCCGGGATATTTTTGCTCCAATTGCCGGGAAATTGGCATGCGGTTTCTCTGTTGATGCAGTTGGACCTATAACAAATGCTCATCGCTCCATGTCAATGATGGCTTCGAGTGTTGAGCCTGAAGGAGTTGTCGGTCACGTTATTTACATTGATCACTTTGGGAATGCGATTACAAATATCTATGAAAATCAACTGCCGGCAATGCCTTTCTATATTGAATTACCGGGTGTTGCTCAAATATCATATTCTTCAGCTTATGCCAGTTGTGCAGTAGGTGACATTGTCGCTTTAACCGGAAGTCATGGCCGTCTTGAGATTGCCGTGAACGGAGGCAGTGCGGCTGAACTTCTTGGCCTCACTTCAGGCACTCCTGTATATGTTCATATCAACTAAATGAGTACGTTATGAAGGTCGGCAGTTTTTTTTATTTTCTTTCAATACCCTTCCGGAAGCTTGACAATCTGTCGAAGCGGCACCAGAGAACAGTATTCTCTGTTCTTTATCTACTGACATTTATGACTACATATCTGGTGGGCAGCAGTGGATATGGATGGAGGGGTGGACTCTGGTATATGGGTGGTTTGATGGCAATTTTAACGGCTCATGAATTTGGTCATTATATAATGGCAATGAGGCATGCGGTCTCTGCCAGCCTGCCGATATTTCTTCCTATGCCGTTTCCTCCATTTGGAACAATGGGGGCGTTAATACGCTTGCGCAGTTTGATCCCTGATAGACGGGCTCTTTTAGACATAGGAGCTGCCGGGCCTTTGGCAGGATTGATGGTGGCAATACCAATAATCTATTGGGGGATCAAGCTTTCATCAGTTGTTCCGATTCAAGAGACAGGTGCCGGGATGATTGAATTGGGTGATTCAATGCTATATTCATCGATCAGTTATCTGGCAATTGGCAGTTTGCCGGTTGGGCATGAGCTGGTTCTGCATCCGCTGGCCTTTGCAGGATGGGTAGGCATACTGGTGACGGCTATCAATCTGCTCCCTATTGGACAGCTTGATGGAGGCCATGTTATATATGCACTCTTTCCCCGGCACAGCCGTTATGTGTCTCGTGGTGTCCACGGTAGCCTGGTGGTAATACTACTTTTTTATTATATCGGCTGGATACTTCCGGTTTTATTGTTGTTCTTTTTTCGCGGACACCCGCCTACTTTAAATGATAGAGAGCAGCTTGATATCGGTCGTAAGCTGATTGGGAGCGTTGTTCTTTTATTTTTTATTCTCTGCTTTATGCCTGTGCCTTTTGATATTGGAGACGGACTGTTTTTTATTTTGAAACGGTATTTTGGTGTATAGATAGATTTGGTTTTCAATACAATGTGGCACAAATATGTTGATATTTGAGCCATAAGATGCTATTTTGTCTCTACACTTGAATATTGATTAAAACAGGACCGGTAGATGGCTACTAAAGATTCTTTCTTGGTTGTTGGATTGGGCGAAATACTTTGGGATATTTATCCTATGCGGCGTTGTCCCGGTGGTGCACCGGCAAATGCTGCTGTGCATGCATGTAGATTAGGTGCGCGTTCTGCCATTGTAAGTGGAGTAGGTGATGATGAAGCCGGAAGATCTCTGTTTCAGACCGGCAAGGCCAGGGGTCTGGATGTCACTGGAATTCAAACAGTGAAGGGCTTTGCCACCGGAACAGTGGGTGTAACCCTGGATGATGCCGGCGTACCTTGCTTTAAGTGTTCGAAAGATACTGCATTTGATCATATGAAATGGAATGAACATGCATCGAATCTGGCCAAGACAGCCGATGCAGTATTGGTTGGAACACTGGCCCAGAGATCTGCCGACTCCCGTGAATTTATACAGAAATTTCTTGCATCTGCAGATCATGCAGTAATTGTTTTTGATGCAAATTTCAGAGAATGGACACCCAGGATTCACGCAATAGTTCAATCTACATGTGAAATTGCAAATGTACTTAAAGTGAATGAAAATGAATTACGGATGCTGCGTCAAATTTGGTCCAGTGATTCAACAGATGAGATATTTTTAATGAGTTTGGTGGATAGATTAGGTTTAGCAATTGCCGCTTTGACCCTGGGCCCCCGAGGCAGTATTATAACCGATGGTGATACTCTTGTGAGAGAACCGGGATTTGATGTCGCTGTGGCAGATACAACAGGCTGTGGTGATGCATTTACAGCAGTGCTGACATTGGGCATTTTACAGAACTGGCCTCTTGCATCTATTGCCCGCTGTGCAAATGCTTATGCGGCATTTAATGCAACTGAGACTGGTGCTGTACCGTCGGTGGCTTCGGAAAAGGTGGTTGGTTTTATGAATGCGCATAATATTGATTGGTATTTTTAAATTGTGCAACTATTTGTCCTGCAATGCAGTCTATAGTACTACCGATCTGATTATAATCGTTAAAGTTAATAACTTTATGAGGGATTTATGAAATTTTCATCTCGTTGGTTTATCTGGGTAATCCTGATTTGTGCATGTGCTTTTTTGATATTGCATGGTGTCAGGGCAGGTGATTTGATGATGATTCAAATGGAGTCATCTACTCTCTGACTGGACTGTATCGGGATCGGGTAATCCCTACGTATAATTTCAGTCATATAATAAACAGAGGTTTCACATCCAATGTCAACGGCAAAGTCAAGCACCAAAGAACGATATCGTAAAATCCGTAAACTTCGCTGGTTTATTCTTCCGCTCTCGGGAATGGCTGCAAATAGTTATGCCAAGGTATGGGCCTCAAAGGAGATATATAGCGGCCCTCTACGCCAGGGTTGTCTGCCCTTTTTAAATTGCCATTCATGCCCTATGGCCATCAGCTCCTGCCCTATCGGTATTCTCCAATTTCATGCAGCAATTAAAACCTGGCCTTTTTTCCTGACAGGTTTGCTGGGCAGTATAGGTCTGTTTGTTGGCCGTGCAGCCTGTGGGTGGCTCTGCCCCTTTGGCTGGCTTCAGGATATCATGTATAAGATAAAAACACGTAAATTTACTATTCCACCGGCATTTCGGCATTTGAAGTATGTCTCGCTGATTGTTCTTGCCATTATTTTACCATACATTACAGAAGGCCATTGGTTTTCCAAACTCTGTCCATGGGGGACATTGATGGCTGGCATTCCCTGGGGACTATGGCAGCCAATAAGCCCTGTTTATATGGAACCGGTGATCCCATTGGATGCGTTCGGTTTTATGTACTGGGTGAAGATTAGTGTGTTGGCTATCTTTCTCTTTCTGTTTGTCTTTTCCAAACGGCCATTTTGTAGAACTTTCTGTCCATTGGGTGCAATATATTCATTGTTCAATCGTATAAGCCTGTTGCAGATGAAAGTTGATCAGACAAAGTGTATAGACTGCGGCCATTGTAAGACAGTATGTCCTGTAGATATTCAGATTAATCATAATCCCATGTCAGGGGAGTGTATCCGCTGTACAGAGTGTACAGTGTGTAAGAATGTAAGGATTACATGGGGGTTCCGTCATCTTGCAGAATCCAATGGAGTTGCTAAAGAGGCTGCCCAAGGTTGACCGGTTGCTGGAAGCACCGGAGATTCGATCATATTTGACAGAAGCACCTCAGGTTTTAATTGTTGAAGCGATTAGAGAGACATTGGAACAACTGAGAACAGATATTCGTAACGGCAAGGCAGGGGAAGCCGATCTGGCTTTTGAAACTATTGTGAGATCGGCTGCCATACAATGTGCTGAAGCTGCTGCTCGCAGCCTGCGCCGTGCTGTCAATGGTGTGGGTATTGTTCTGCATACCGGTATGGGGCGTGCCCCTCTGGCTGAATCTGCTCAGGCGGCTCTCGCTGATGCCATAGTCCATTACAATACACTTCAAGCCGACCGACAAACAGGCGGCCGGGGTAATCGGTATATCCATGTTGAATCACTGCTCTGCCGTCTTACTGGTGCTGAAGCAACTTTGGTCGTGAACAATAATGCAGCGGCCACTATGCTCATTCTAAATACATTGGGTGAAGGCCAGGAGGTCATTGTCTCTCGCGGAGAGCTGGTTGAGATTGGAGGAGCATTTCGCATTCCTGATGTTATGCGCCGTTCAGGTGCCAGGCTTTGTGAGGTTGGAGCCACCAACAGAACACATCTTAAAGATTATCGTGAAGCAATTACAGCAGAGACCGGTATACTCTTGAAAGTGCATCAATCCAATTACCGTATCATTGGGTTTTCCAAAGATGTCTCGATTGCCGAACTATCCGTGTTGGCCGGTGAACATGGAATATATGCAGTAGATGATCTTGGCTCGGGCGCATTGATTGATCTTTCACGCTGGGGACTCCCAAAAGAACCAATGGTACAGGATTCCATTGCAGCTGGTGCGGATGCAGTATGCTTTTCCGGAGATAAACTCATTGGCGGACCGCAGTGTGGTATAATTGTCGGCAAGAAAGAAGTAATCGACAAGATGAAGAAAAATCCGCTAACCAGGGCTCTGCGGTGTGGTAAGTTAACCTTTTCAGCTCTTGAGGCCACTCTTCGGTTATTTCTTGATGAGAAGCAACTATTGGTGGAGAATCCATGTATACGTATGCTCACTGAACAAGTAGATGAAATCAAAAAACGATGTCAACGGCTCCGGCGTCGTCTGCTGGCGTTGGAATCGGATAGATTACAGGTAGATGTAATTGCTGATCGTTCAGAAGTGGGGTCAGGAGCGTTGGCTGCCGTACAACTGGACACATTCGTTATCGCCATTACTGTCAAGGGGCTTTCGCCTGATGCGTTGGCACGCAAGCTGCGCATGGGAGATCCAATCGTCTTTGGGCGCATAAAAGATGAACGTTTTTTGCTGGACGGACGTACTCTCCGTGAAGATGAGTTCAACCTGATTCGCAGTGCCCTGGGACGGGTGTTGCTGGAGATGCATTGAGATTCAATTGAACATGGAAATAGATAAGTAAAAAGGATAAAGTAAAAAGTAAAAAGGATAAAGTGGAAAGTAAAAAGGATAAAGTGGAAATAAGAGCAAGGGCAATTGTTTGTGAAGCACAGGTTTCCGCCCATTCATTAACACCGGGTGTTGTATTAATAAACCGCTGTATACATAAACAACACCCGGTGTTAATGAATGTGTTGATATTAAGTCATTATGTTTTTAATGCACTTCGTAGTAATTTTAAATAAAGAGCTCACAATGACCGGAAAGAAGAATAACTTAAAAATACTAATCGGATATTTATGACTGACAGGCTACACCGACATATAGTCCTGGGTATGGCCGGGCACATTGACCACGGCAAGACGGCTTTGGTCAAAGCCCTGACTGGCACCAATACCGACCGCCTGAAGGAAGAGATTGAGCGGGGTATGACGACAGATCTGGGCTTTGCATTTCTGGGTGAGGACATCACCATCATCGATGTACCTGGGCATGAGAAGTTTGTCAAAACCATGGTTGCCGGCGTCAACACCGTGGACATGGCCTGCCTGGTCATAGCGGCGGATGATGGGATTATGCCCCAGACAATAGAGCATTTTGAGATTCTTAATCTGCTTGGTATAAAGCGTGGCGTTATCGCCTTAAACAAAATAGATATGGTTGATCCTGATTGGGCGGAGCTGGTTACAGAAGATATTCGCAAGCTGCTAAAGGGTACAGGTTTTGAAGGTGCGGCAATTCTTCCTGTAAGCGGCATTACCGGGCATGGTGTTGAGGAATTAAGAACAGCTCTATTTGATACGGCAGGGCAGATTGGCATGCGTAGAGACAGAGGCATATTCCGTATGCCAATTGACAGAGTGTTTACTATCAAAGGTTTCGGTACGGTAGTAGCTGGCACAGTTATTTCCGGTAATGTCAATGCTGATGATTCGGTGGAATTGCTGCCAAAAGGCAGGGTGCTTCGTGTAAGAGGCCTTCAGGTTCATGAACATGGTGTAGAGAATTCCGGTGTGGGTTTCCGTACGGCTGTGAATCTTCAAGGCATTGAGAAAGGTGCTATTGAACGGGGAGATGTGTTGGCAGAACCGGGTTTTTATCGTCCGACTTCAATGATGGATGCACAATTCTCTCTGCTATCGACATCGCCAAAGTCACTGAAAAATCGGGCACGAATTCGTGTACATCTTGGCACATCGGAAGTGATTGCACGTATTGTACTACTGGATAAGGATATTTATGAGCCCGGTGACCAGGGCTTTGTCCAGATCAGGTTTGAGAAGCCTGTAATGGGAGATATGGGTGACAGGTTCGTAATACGTTCTTATTCACCTGTACGTACAATCGGTGGTGGTGAGATTCTGGATGCATATCCGATAAAGCATAAGCAGCATCAACTTGATGTAATTGAGAAACTGAAACGGTTGAAATCGGGAGATGCGTCTCAGTCAGTTTTGCAACATCTCAGAAGACAGTGGTTTGCACCTAAGACAGAGGATGAGCTTGCCAAAGGCCTGGGTATTACACGGGATGATCTTGTCAGGCAGGTATTAGAATTGGAAGCTCGCGGAGAAGCCGTACGTATTGGTAAGAAACGTTGGATTTCCATGGAGAACCGTAGCCTTCTTTTAAGGAAGGTCATGGTGCTTCTAAATGATTTTTTCGATCGGAATCCGCTGCGTGTGGCCATTAGTTCTGCAGAATTATGCTCTCGGATTAAACAACCGGTAGACAAGCTGCTTTTTGATTCAATATGTACACAATTGGCTGAAGCCGGAGAGTTGAAGATAGATGGTAACAGAGTAGCTATAGCCGGAAGATGTGTTACATTGCCTGCTGATATGGCGGCAATCAAGGATGATCTTGAGGCAGCTCTTCTTGCCGAACCATTATCACCACCGGGCCTGAAAGAATTAATAACAAGATTCGGTTCAAATGCTGAACATGTACTTTCGTTTTTAATGGAATCAGGTGTAGTTGTACGATTTGAAGATAGCATATTGCTGCATCAGCGGTCAGTTGAGACTGCAAGGGATAAATTAATGGTGTTGCTCAGAGAGAAGGGTAGTGCATCCATATCTGATATTCGTCAACATTGGGGTACTTCACGCAAGTACGCTGTTCCGCTCTGCATACACTTTGACAATATCGGACTGACTGAGCGGGATGGAGACAAGCGTCGATTGGTTCAATAAGAGCACACAGCATTGCGATAAAGAGCAGGAGCAATAGGCACACGGATGACACGGAAAAAGTGGATGGGCACGGATAGGGATGGGAATCGGGTGAGAGAGAGCACACAGCATTGCCCACGAAAAACACGAAGAAGAGCAGGAGCAATGGCACACGGATAACATTCACGGAAAAAGCAGATTTACACAGATAAAATATTAATTGGTTTTCAAAAGGATACAAATGATTTACAGACATTGACATGGAAATTGTGACGCCGCCGGGTGCGGTGCACGTTTTATACCTGCCGGATAGACCTGCCATTTTTTGTGCGGTCTCTTCCGTCAGGAGGAGATCGTACGGAATTGCTTTAAATTATTCCTGCGATCAAATGAAGCATAACATCTAATGTAACAGGAATATATTTCTGTTGCCGACAGTTAATTCCTCAACGCAGGAGATAAGATGAAAAAGCAAGATGGTATTACCCTCTCTAATGTAAAAGATGTGTATAATGGTGCAGAAGGTGATCTCTGGGAACTGATCATGGGTGAGCAGATCCATATTGGTGGAATGGCTTCCTCTATGGCCCTGGCTGAAAAGGCCGGAATCGGCGAAGGAATGAAAGGCATCGATCTGTGTTGCTGTAATGGTGCTGGCATGCGTTTTCTGGTAAACTTCCGTCAGGTTACTCAAATGATGGGTGTTGATGCCGCTGAAACGGTTGTGAGTCGTGGCCGCGAACGCTGTGAGGCAGAAGGTTTTACAGGTAAGGTCGATTTCACTTTAGCAGATGTACAGGCTACCGGCCTGCCAGCTGGTGAAGCAGATTTTGTTTGGGGTGAGGATGCGTGGTGTTATGTTGTCGATAAGGAAAAACTGATTGCAGAAGCGGCCCGTATAGTAAAGCCGGGAGGAATCATCGCCTTCACCGACTGGATTGAAGGAAAGGTGGGGCTAAGTGAC
>JAGLOF010000112.1 GCA_023139105.1 bacterium | reverse complement strand
TCAAGCTCCTTGCCATTATACAGGAACTTATTCTCCTGCCCGGAAGAAGCACCCAGATAAGCCATACGCATACCAAAGGGGTAGTAATGATCTTCCTGAGTAATTTTGCTATACTCAGTAGCCATACTCAACGGAGTAAACGCCACACGCGTATTGCCAAGATGATCTTTGAGGAAATACTCATAAGAGAAAGAACCGGAGGCATGCATAACACGGCCTTCATCCATATGGAAAAAGTCCAGTGTCTGATCTGTATAGACAGCACCGCCTGTATAATCTTTAATATAGGCAACAGAACTGTTATTGTAAACTGTTTCCTAGGCTTTGAGCCAGCCTGTCACGTCATGTTTTCAGGCGGGAAGGAGTGGAAAGGTGCAGCTCGCCACACCAAAAAAAACAGGCGCGCCGTAGAGGCACACCCATTCAATGGATTCACAACCGAATGTAAACACGACCTAAAGGATCGTGCCATACGCCATTTACTTAAAGAGCATGGCCACCCGCCGGCTCCTCCCTTATTTTACTTCTTCACAACCTCCAATTTAGGGTTGGGAGTCATTTATACAAGGCCCCTTTTTAAACATAATGTCTATGGGCTAATTAAATGCCGGGCTCGCCAAAGTGAGCACCCAGCTATCATTGATTCTCACAAAATTCTTCCTTTTCCTCTTCCACTGTGAGCGCACATATAACTCAGAACTAGTATCCTCCTTTAACTTCAAATATACCCATTTCGACATTGAATATCTTTTGTATCCAATCTCATACTTGACACGATCATGATTCCAAAAAGATTTTTGAATTGATATACAATTTATTGAATCTAACTTTTTTTTAAGAGTGTCAACAACACCCAAGCTTATATCACAGGCCTGAAAAGCCGCTAATACTTCATTTGAATCTAGAGGTTTATCATGAAATTCATACTTTAGCCTCAAGAAGGATGAAGAATCAGGATTGAACAAGTCTTTATCAACAACATCTAAATCGATTAGATTGTTCGGGCAAAATTCGATATAATCTAAACCAAAATGATTTTCATAATACACTAAAAGTTCTTCAAATAATTCTGAATGCATGTTAAAGTTGTATTTAGCCTCGTCAATCATTCTTTGGTTGCCGTGACATCCCACTAAAATTATAAATCCCAAGCAAAGTAAACATCCATTTGATTTTCGCATGATTAAATCCTCAATGTTTTCAAAACATTATACAACTAAATTCCTAACAAATCTTTGTATGCCATGTTTATTGCTTTTGTGTCTCTTGGATCGTCCCCCAAATTGTCTCCGTTTTTAAGCCAATATTCTAAACATGAAGTTTTGCTCTTAAAAGTCTGAAAATAACCCGCCCCCAGCCTGGCAAAAATAACTGGCCAGCCAGAGTTTGCCATAACTGTAGCCCATGTATAATTGCCTGCAAAATCTCTGAGATACCCTTTGTTACCAATCAAATAAAAAGTTTTTCCATCCAGTTTACGCTTAAAGTCCCACAGAGCTTTACTAGGTGATTTCTGCCTTACTTCCTGGAGATTTAGTGGATACTTACCCTCAGCCGCAAATTGTTCGACAAAATCAAAGTGCTCATCCCAGTAATTTATTATACCATTCCAGTTGCCTTGCATATCTTCAGGTATGGCACACTCTATCGGCCAAAAGTTTTTCCCTATGTATTCATGAGGGGCATCATCAGCGCCAACCATAAAATGATTATCGCCGAAAAGCCAGTCGAAAGACAAAAAACCACCACCACCACGACCAATTTCAGTGCCCTTTTCATTATAATAGATATCATCCATCCCATCTGGATCAAGCCGCCGAATTGGATCATTCCCACAGTACAAATACGGACTAAAAAACTCATCCACCGGATCCACAACATGCCACCGCCCCACTTGCGGGTCATAGTACCGTGCCCCGTAATGATACCAGTTAAGCCCCAGATCATCTTCAAGCTCCTTGCCATTATACAGGAACTTATTCTCCTGTCCGGAAGAAGCACCAAGATAAGCCATACGCATACCAAAGGGATAGTAATGATCTTCCTGAGTGATTTTGCTATACTCAGTAGCCATACTCAACGGAGTAAACGCCACACGCGTATTGCCAAGATGATCTTTAAGGAAGTATTCATAAGAGAAAGAACCAGAGGCATGCTTAACACGGCCTTCATCCATATGGAAAAAGTCCAGTGTCTGATCTGTATAGACAGCACCGCCTGTATAATCTTTAATATAGGCAACAGAACTGTTATTGTAAACTGTTTTTCTAAGCTTGGCACCGCCAGCGTTGTACACCCATTCAATACGGTTACCACTGCCATAATCAACAACCTCCGGCAGATTAAGATAATTATAAGATACGGAGATACTTTTGTTGGCGTCAGAGGTCATATTGCCATTGATATCATATTCATACTCCCAGGAAGAAGGAGTTCCCGGAGATGCCATACCCGCAGCAGTATTATCAGAGAAATCATAGTCGTTGTTTTGAGCAATATCAGCCACAGCATCATTAACACCAATCAAGCGGTTGCCAATGTACTGATATGCCAGGTTATCCATAACACCAAATGCAGGCGTGGAACCATGACTGATGGCACCGTTACGGGTTAAAGATTCAATATTACCGTTATCATCATAAGAAATTCCGGATACAGAATATGAATTATCCGTACTCCAGCCACTGGCCGTCCAATGAGCATATTTTGCATCGGTCAAACGATTCAGATCATCATAATCATATCCATAACCATGCGTATTGTCATTGGAGTTGCCCATCCATCGGGTTCTCCAGCGTTGAGCAGATATATTTCCATTATACTGAACAGGAGCATTTAAGGAGGCAAGTCCTTCTTCATAGTTAAGACGCATGCCAAAAAGATCATCAGCATCGTCATTATACTGGTTGTTACTGGCTAAATCATAGTCATTTATACAAGTCAGCCAGCTGCGGATATGGTAGGAGTAATCTACAGACTGCAGGAATGTCTGACCGTTATCCGTAGAGTGAAGATTCTTTTCAATCAACTGGCCTAGTTCATTATAATTATGAGAAGCCAGTAAAATTTCAGCATCCTGATTGTTCTGCTGGAAAACATTTTTTAAACGTCCGGCATGGTCATAGGTAAAATGTTTATTAACAGTGAACGTAGTACCCGCTGTTTGATTCACTTGCTTTGAATCAGTAAGCTTACCAACAAAATCATAAACATTATTTACACTAATAACACCATTTAAATGATTCTCTGCATGGCTCTGAATAACACGGCCATGTTTATCATAAAAAGACCACGCCAGGTTCCAGGTCTTTCCAACACCACCGGGTGGGATAGTAATACCAGCACCGGCATACAGGGTCTGACCATTTATAACCTGAAATCCCGGCAGAAAGCGGATGACATCGCCATGAATATAGACATCATCTTTGGTTGAAGGCCAGGAACTGTAATTGCCACCATTATAGTAAACATCAAAATCACTATCACTAAGTATTCGTGTCTTTGTACCTGTAACTTTGCCATAAATTCGGTCAAAAACAACATTTCCATTATATGGCGAAGTGCCTTGAGAAGTATAACTTTTATCTGCTGATCCATCATTGTTAAAATCATAGTCATCATAGTATGTAATCTGATGTATCTTATAATTACCGGACTGCAGAACAGGGAAAGCCTGATTAAGTGTATAACCATGATCTGTGCCGCTGTCCCTGTCTTCATAAAAACCGGTGCGGCTATTCAGATATACCTGCATATCAATGCGATTTGTCCGCGTATTATCTGTATATAAACCACTCATGATATGCCGGCCATGCATGTCATATTTTATAAAGAGCCATTGATTATGCACACGCAGATTGCCATCCTGTGTAAGACACATCCTCCCAAGACGATCATAGATTGTATAGATTGCCTCAAGGTCAGAAGCTGACTTTGCCTCGGGAATGTACTTTTCAACCAGTCTGTCATAACCATCATAGACAAAATATGTAACATAATTCTGCCTTATCTGATTACTGTTTGACAGTGTATATGACATAGTAATTGGTAGCGATAATTGATTCACTGCCTCAGGCGGAATAATGAAACGCAGGTTATTCCGTTCATCATATACGTAATATGTCTGCACTTCACTGCCGCCGTCCACTATAGTTTTCTTTAAAACCTCATTGCCTGATTTATCTGTGTATACATATGATTCTGTACCATTCTCATCAGTAGTTTGAACAACAGCCAGCTCATTAACAGTATACACTCCTGAGGTAATAGCATCACCGTTTGTTGTAACGCTCCAGAACTGAACATTATCTGATGCGATATTGGAACGGCATTCTGAGTGTATAACATTACCGGTTCCCGGTTGAAAATTTGCACCAGGTGCGCCATGTTTAAGAACCCTGCTCAATGGAGATGTTTCAAAAACCGTCTCTGAATATGGTGCTGTATCATTGGTGACTCTGGGATCTGTTGTATTCTGAAAATAATTAATAGCATTATCGACTGCATCAACGTGGTAGAGGCCATCATCATTACCTGCAGGATAAGGCATATATTGACGACATTTCCGTCCAAGAGCATCATACGCAATTGGTGCCACAAAATCTTGTTGTGCAGGAGACGACCATAGAGAATTAACTTGTAGTTTGCGTCCTAATTTATCAGTATAAGTAACTGTTTTGGCCACATCACCATCTGCAACATTTAATCCCACAACGCCACTTTCAGTTGTTATTCCACTACTCATAACAACATGACTGAATGTATAATTTTCTCGCTGAGAGAGTCCCGTTGTCTGGGGAGGGGTATCAAAATAAACAATCTCCAACTGAGGACGCCACGATGTCATATAGTGTTCAGATGATGGTATCCACTTATGGTCACCATTAGGATTTGAGAGTTCATCAGTAGCTTTTAATAAAAAACCAAAATTGGTACGTGGATTGCTTTCTTGATCAATAACTGCATTCTTCACATCAAAAGTTACCCACTCATTATTATATTCCCTAAATGTCTGTGTATCTTCCGGAAAGGTTGAAGCATCAATACCATTAGTGCCAATACCTGGTACGTTCCAACTTAATACTATAGAGCTATTCTCAATATAACTCCAGGTTACAGAATTTCCATCCCAATCCTGTAATATCTTGTAACAAGCCAGGTTACGTTCCGACGGGACACCTTCACAAAAATGGCACAGCACCTTCAGTTTTGCAGATTCAATTTCTGGCGTACCAGAGAAACCGTTTAAATCAAACCGGAGAAGTTGAAGCTCATTGATGACCTGCCCGACAAGGACAGAGAGATGATTGTGCATATGATTGAAGCGGTGCTCATAAAGAAGAAGATGAAAGATCTTTTAAACTTTGATGCTGACAAAGAAGCCGCTTAGACTTTTCAAATCAACCCATATAAACTCCCGATCCATTTCCCTGATCGGGAGTTCCTTTTTGCCGCAGGGTTCTTCCCTCCCCCTAAAACCGAACAGTTCCAGCAAAGCCTCTACAGCAGCAAAACATAACGTGGCGTTATGCAAACTCTTCAAACAGAAAAAAATATGGTAGCTTGATCCCGTAGGGACCTCCCTGCGGCCACAATGCCAACCATCCGGAACGTGAGCTCGCATAACAACGTTATGTTCAGCTGCGCCCAGCCTCCCCGGCTTCCGACGGTACACGCCCCACCGAACGCAACCGGAGGGCGGCAGTACTACCGAAGCGACGGGCCGTTCAGCTTACTACAGCAGGATAACACATATTAAAGGGTAGAAGTCAAGCACAAAAAGTCCTCCCGTCCGATTTAGGGGGATTTTTTTCTCTCCAAATCGGCAGTGTACATGTTCACAGCTTTGTAGAGACTTCATTATAGAACAAATTGGCTTTCAAGACGCTTCCTGCTCAAGGCAGGACTTGATCTGACTCGAATTTCAATACGCGGGCTGATCAATTTCTGCGATCTTTCTGGCAGAGACGATCTGCACCAAACACATATCATGGTTCTGAGATCTATACGTTGCTGCTTGCATAGACCCGCTCCTGCAAGAGGAGACACCAGAAATTATTCGGTACCCATCACTGCTCCATTCAGAAGGATTGGCTGGGCCTGTGCATTGGCTCGCCAGTCAGCAACTGGCTGCAGCGCGGGGCAGACGGTCTTGAAGCGAATGTTGTTTTATACAATTTTCTGGGCACAGGCTGTTTTCAATCAGAATGCAATGGCTGGGCTAAAGCTGTCCGGACATGCCCTCCAGTAAGCCTGTGAATTCACAGCCCGGCCCTGCTTATCTGCTTGTACTGATAAAACGATCCATGTCAAAATCTTCTCCATTTTTGAGCATAAAGTAAACGGCCACGGCAAACTTGTGGGCGATAATGCCCTTAGCCTTTCGCTTGCCGTGTTTTGACTGCAGGCGGTCATAGTATTTTTTCAGCCCCGGCCATCCAATAGGGGCACTGAGAATAATGCTCGTGAAGGCGTTCTTGAGATAGGCGTTGCGTATCTTGCCTTTGCCGCCACCCGTGTTCTTGCCTGCAGACTCTCTTTCGCATTTCACCAGTCCGCAATAGGATGAAAACTGCTGCACCGAGGGAAAGCGCCGGATGTTGAAGATCTCATAGAGCAGTGTGAGGGCAATGATGTTGCCAATGCCGGGTACGGCTGTGAGCATATTGAAGTTCCTCCTGTCATGATGCGTGGCACTCTTGATGATCTTTTTTTCTATCTTTGCAATAATGGGATCCAGAGAATCCATGACGTCCAGATCAGATTGAATGATCAGTTGCAGATCATGCTCGTCAAAGCGGTCAATCAAGGTCCGGCGTTCATGTTTTTTCTTGACGAACTTGTAGAGACTGTCCATGATCCCCTGCTGTTTGAAGATGGCCTGCACATGGGTGTAAGCTTCCGCCCTGAGATGCACCAGCCTGTGTCTGCGTCTTAGGAGATCCCGCGTGCTGCGCCAGGCCTTAGGATATGTGAAAGCATAGGGCAGCATGTTGGCTCTCATGAGATCTGTGATGACCTGGGAGTCCAGCTTGTCGTTCTTTTTCTTCTTGCCCGTGATGGCCCGCATGTAAAGCGTGTGCCCCAGGCAAAAGGGTATCTCATGTTTCTTGCAGCCATCTGCCAGCCAGTAGTAATAACCCGAAGCTTCGCATCCCACGGTCAGGTCCGGCAAGAAAGGTTGAACAGAGTCCTTGAAAACATTGAAATCATTTCTCATATTTCTGTGGTAATGAATCTGCCCCTGCCTGTCCATGACGCAGACATACATGGACTTGGCATGCAGGTCAATGCCGCAGCTATAGCGCGAATCAATCTTGTGATACTTCATGGGGTCCTCCTGTTTTGTTGAAGTTTTCTTATGGGTGTAAGAAAATATACTTCAAAGGAGGACCCTTTTAATAAGATCATAATGTGAATTATGCCTGTGGCAACCTACAATTAAAGCCGGCTAGAGATTTTGACAGGATCTCTAGCCGGCTCACTTGTTAAGTCTGTTGCTGCGCATAATTGGGCAGCATTATGTCTGGCCTGCCCAAGCGGGAAGATGAAAAACAAAAACCATCCATCCCCCTTTTATCTATTTTGGCCAAACAATCTGTTCATTTTCATCAAATAAGGGGCTGAATTCAATTCCAGTTAATAAATCGAACTCGAACTGAAATGTCATCCAAATCGTTTCACAAAAAATTGTATTAAAAGTCTTGTAATTTTCATAGGCCAATTTCTCATAACCTTTAGCCTTAAGAGCTTCTATTATCTCCATTGAAGACTTATCAATTAATTTTTCACCAAACAAAAGCGCCTCTGGATGAAAAACCTCTATTGCATACAACTTCATTTCTTCATCTTTATCAAATTTAAACTTTGCCCTTAAATCATTGTAATATACAATTACTTTCCCCTCTTGCTCCTGGTCTAATGGATTAATCTTATCCGGCTCACCAAGGAGGGCAATCAATTGCTCTTGTTTAATTCCAAAATTTATATTATTTAATCCAGTGCCAATATTGATTTGCATTATTTCCTCCAATGGGTTTCTCCTTTCTGTGCACGCTCGGCATCCTTCCGGACATTTTCAATCTTTTTCTTTATTTTCTTCTGTTCCTTTTTTGTTGCATCTTTCAGTTGCTCTTTTAGCTTTTCGATCCGCTGCTCACTCTTGGATTTTTTACGTCCCTTATCACCATGCCGTTCACCTTTGCTACTATCTTCCGCCTTTTTACTCTTCGCTTCACTTTTCTTATTGGCTTCCTGTAGTAATTGCTGTGTCCCTTGCTCCATCATTTCACCGAGTTCATTAAAACGATCAACAACAGTCGTAACAAACCTTGATATGAATTCAGGGCATTTCGGAACATCTAAAGCCCCTGTCCCAGGCATTGGAGGTGGTGGCACTAATAACGGTAAAATGAACGGTATTGCTAAAGGCAGAACACCTAACCGCCCATCCTTATCCACATACCTTAAAGGATTGTTATCACAATATACATAAGGGCTATGATATTGGTCTGCAGGATCCGGCGTCAGCCACCTGCCTATTGAGGGGTCGTAGTACCTAGCGCCAAAGTAGTCTGAACCACAGATACCCATGATGCATGGATGACCATGATAGAAAAAAAGAAAGAACAGGTTATCTTGAAATTGTCAGTTTCTATTATTACTCAAAGATACGCATATCAACACAAATAAACAAAGTCAGATTGCATCTCAATCATATTCATCAATAAATCCAAGTTATCTATGGTCACAGATACCCATGATGGACAGATACGTCATGATAAAAACAGGCTGACAAGTTTATGCCAGCCCATTAAGATTAAAGAAGCATTGTCTTTTATCATGGTTCATCATTTAATCCGGGCCATCTGTGGTTCAGACAATAGTCTGCGCCACAGATACCCATGATGGGCAGATGACCATGATAAAAAGAACAGGCTGACAAGTTTATGCCAGCCTGTTAAGATCAAAAAAGTATTATCTTTTATCATAGCCCATCATTTAATTATGGCCATCTGTGACGCAGACAATTGACTTTAATCCTTTAATATATGTTTAAGTGCCCCAACAGTAAGTAAAAAGGCGAAAGGGTACACCCTCCGCCTTTCAAGTTTAAATGTGCCGGGTAGCAGCACGGCCTACGCTACTTATCTCTCAGATTCAAGTTCAATTTGAATTGAAGTTTTGGCTCGTGGTTTTTTTGGTACAATTCTACTTGTATGCCAAAAAGTTGGGCAGTCATCATTTGTAATACATAGTAAGGGGACAATTAATTCTTTCAATTCCATATATTTGTTTTCTTTAGTGTCAACAACAAGACAAATCTTCTTCCCCCTATTATCTACATGGGCAATATAATAACGATTACCAGGTAAAAAATATCCTGCCTCTAAAAAACTAAACCACATCCCTTTTAATACTGTCGTGCCAAAAGATCCTGAGAAGATCATTTTGACTCTATTATTATTATATAGATATAAGCCACACTCCAGTCCACTTCCGCAGACATCTACCACTGCTAATGACAAATCATAATTATAACAGACGAAATCCTTTATTTTATATTGCACATATATATCATTAGAATCAATTAATTTACTTTGAACATCACCAATATATATACCCATAACTTCACCATTATCAATCCTTATTCGTTTATACCTAAATTCTTCAACTTCACGATCATAATACTCACAAAAAATTGACTCTTCATCTCTTGACAGGTAATAGCTATGCCATATTTCATTGGGCGGAAGTAAAAGCTGAGATAATATGCGGTCTTGAATGCAATATTTGAAAATAGCTGTTCTATTTTTATTACTATGCTCATATGATGAACCTTCAACTAATTCAATTATTTCATCTCTGGTAATAATAAAATAATCTGAATTGGGACTCCACTGTATTCCACCCCTCCTATATTGCCCAGCCTTACGATCCTCAACTAATTCGGTTCTTGATACTGGTCCAATTATTCCCATTTCTTCACCTTGGTTCGAAATAATCAATAATACAGAATCCTGCCGTACAATTATATATTTTGAATCAGGTGAAACAAAAGTTTCCTCAAATGCAGCTTCTCCGGTATACCGCCATATACATTCTGCATCTTCGTCAACTTTACCGTTTTCACTATAAAACAATCTATTATCAACATGATAAAAAAATGATCTTGATGAAGCAAAATCAAATGTAGTTGGGTTGATGTTAACAGATGAATTACTCCCAAACATCCCACAATTTATGTTTATCATGGATATCAAAATAACAATAAATAAGTTATATTTATAATTCATCGCCACTCTCCATATCCGTTTGACGCATCATATTTATCAAACCAACCCTTTTGGCTCGTTTGTTTTTTCAACTTCTCTTTATCCTGTATATTTTTCCTCATCTCATTAAAATCAATACTTGTTGCACCAGGCAAGTTTCGGGCTAAGTTATATTGTGCTGTAGGATCTACAAAAATAATACTACCCCAAGGAGTACAAATCATTGCAAACGGCATTTTTATATCTATTCCCATCTTCTGGCCTACTATGCTTGCAAAAACAGCGCAATTATCAACCTCCACATGATATTTCTCCGTTACAAGCCGGTTTGCCTCACGGCTACCAGCTATATCTTGTGTCGGTGTAGTCTTGAATCGCAATCCCATAGAATAACCTGGTGAATTCTTAGACTTTGCTTTGGTCGCAACATCTTCTAAAGTAGAAAAATTTATAGCGTTATCATACTTAGGTGAACCATCCAAATAGACACCATTTTTTGAATATAAATCAAATCCACCTTTCCCTTCTTCATGATTTGTAATTAGGATGCCAGCATGCTGTAAACCATTAATTTTATTATTTGAGTAGAGATAAAAATAATCTTGGCCATCTGTATCAATATTGACTAATGGGTTGTTTCCACAGTAATTATACGGACTCAACCCAGGATACTTACTGGCCAACGGATCCGGCGTCAGCCACCTGCCTATTGCCGGGTCATAATACCTGGCGCCAAAATAAAACCAACCAGTACCCCCTTCATCATCCCTTTCTTTACCGGTAAAAGTAAATTTAGCCGGATCAGATCCGCTAATGACCTCTCTTGAACTAAGCCCGAACGGATAATAGTCAAAATATTGAATAACATCGCCGGCCTCATTCAATACAACTCTTGTACTACCCAAATGATCATTGATATGATATTTAAAATCACCACCATAAAGAGAACATGTGGTCATTATCATAATAATAGTAATAATCAGATTAACTAGCAAGCTTTTTTTATATAGCATTGCAATATCCTCCAAGATATACATATTCCGTAGATAAGGAATAATCTACGGAATATTCATTTAGTCAAGTTACATTTCATAAGTGGCAATTACATTACCTACAGCATCACGAATATAATAAGTTGTTCTGGCAAAATCATTCGTAGTATACTCAACAACAAGCTTGGGACGGAAAGATGCCGTAGTATAATCAGATGAATAAAATTGAAAAAACTTATGCTGCTGAGTAGCCACATGATCATCACGGGATTTAATGATCAAGCCATGATTGCCAGATTGATTATTCACCCAGTCCTGAACAATATTCTCCACATTCCAATCAAACCATTGATTAACATTAGCCGCTGCCTTGGTTATTGTTGCAGACACAGAACTTACATAATCAGTACCGGCACTACCACCATTCCATGTTGAAGCACTTACCATCGGCTTGTTCCAGCAGATATATCCGTTTGTCCCTAAGTTATTACCTTCAGTCCATTCAGTAATCATCTTATGAACATCTAAAACAGTACTCACTGATCCGAATGAATAATTGCAATATAAAGATAAAGTTGCTGAATTGACGGTTGCAGTACTGGGTATTAATTCTGACAAATCAAAATTGATTAATGTACGACATTTATCAAAACTGCTGAAATAAGTCCTGCCAACATGCAAATTATAGTGAGCACCATAATTATAGTTATGCCTGGTATAATTATTTTTATATATAATTTTTGCATCACACCCTAAAGTATAGTTGGGCTGAAATACAACCTGTGGATCAAATATAACAGTTCCTTTGCTCATCTTTTTAAGCTGTGATAATTTTATACCTGCTAAAAGAAAATATCCTTCATCTGTATGAATAATACGACGATGAATTTTCACCATCAAATCTTCATGCAAGTCCATTCTGTCCTTTGCCAGATAAGCCCAGTCTATTGGCAGAAAAAATTTAATGTCTCCGTTTAAGTTCCTGAATTCAATGGGATCACTTCCTTCAAAATTACTTTTTTTAATTTTCATATCTCTGGCAAAAGAACGTGGTGCTCCATCCAGATCAATCTGTGTTATGAATACCAAATATGTTGATTGATTTTTCATTCCATATTTTTCGGGATTTGGTAAATTCTCACGGAAATCATCATTAACCCAGATTTCTTCTTTCAATCTTGTTGTACCATAACTGAATTTCAAATCAACACCCTTAAAAACATCCGGATATACAATAACATTTTCAGCTATCATCGGCTCTGTTGGATTAACAGATGAAATGACTTTATGCATTTTACTCCGGATATCATAATAACCTACACTGGTAAGTTTCATTTTTAGGTTGGCACCATCCTTTGTTTCAAAAACAACAGGGTACTCTGCAGATAAATCCCTTTTAAAATAAGCATGGTACAGCCCTTGAACGACCTCAAAATCATACTCACTTGCTGATTTGAGAATTGTTTGATCAATAGGTTGATATTCTCCTTTTGAATCTCTATAATTGATTGGTGCGGCACTGATCTCTACAATGCATTTATCATTCTTATCCTTATAAGTATTGCTATACAATGTCCGTTTTCCCTTGATTTCAACTTTTTGCGCATAAAGCATTGACAAAATAAATGTTGAAAGCAGCGCATAAGCTATCCAGACAATCTTCATACTATGTTTAAAACTCATTATAAACTCCTTTTTTAATTAAATTATTATTTCTTTTTGATGACACGATTTCCACTGGCATCATATGTATGGTATACACTTAAACCGGAGCCAGTTGGAACCAGAAAGGGTAAATTACGATAATCATATTGAATATCTGCTGTAACTCCACTATGCAGATCACGCAATAAATTACCATTACTGTCGTACTGATAATTATTTTCAGGCTGGCCTGACACATACGTCAATCGATTGTTATTACCATCTGTATACCAATAACTCTGACCAGGCCATGTATTATTTCCACGATCCAATCCCAAAATATTACCATTCTTATCGTACAAATAACTTACGCTTTGGATTGGCTGTGTTGCGGAATTACCAAAAGCACCAGCAGTTAACAACCGGTTTATACTATCATATGTAAAGCCATATCCATAGGGTGTCTCATCACCTAATCCATTATCATCGGTATCAATTTTCTGACTTAAATAAGATATATTGCCATTTGCTTCATAATTCAAATCAGCATACAAATCATCCGCTGAGATTGTATCTATCCAGTCACGATTTGTATAGGAATAGTTAATAGTTTGAATAACAGTGCCTGTAGAATTCTTAAGTGTATAATAATCTACTTGCCCGGCAGATGTGTAAAAATATTCAGCCATTTCAGTGCCGGGTCTTGTTGCATTTTCAGATGCATACACTTTTGTCATTTGAGCAAGCATATTATAATCATACCAGATATAAAACTCATCATTCACTACTACTTCACATACTTGATCATTATTATTGTAATCATATTCAATGGTCTTAAGGCCAATCGTAGCATCAGGTAGTTTTTGTTTTATCCACTCAACACGACCACGCAGATCATATGAATAAAAAGTATATCCCCAATTGTCATTGTTCTCATCAATATAAGCTACTGTGGCAACATTGCCTTTTAGATTCGATCCACCGGATACTGCCGGTCTGTCTCCCCAGATATCGCCAGTTGTTGGTGGATATTTATCAAATTGATACACAATTTTGGGTGAATTCCCTGAAGTTGGATAAGCCGCATTTTGCGCATTAGCTGTGGTGGCATTGCTCACACCAGACATGGTACCTTGTTCAAAGATCCTTCCTAAAGCATCATACTTATAGTATGTAAATCTATTATTTGCCGGTAACGCGCCATTAGCATCTTTGACAAAACGCAGGCGTCCCTCTTTATCATAATAATAATAAACAGATCCGGCATCAGGAGTTTGCTTCCAGGTAATTCTGCCCAAATTATCATAATCATATTGAGTGATTAATCCCCGGGGATCCTGCGTATGAGAAACATTGCCCAGCATATCATAATTCATATAAGTATAAAAATCCTGAGAGACTCCGGCACTGGTAGTTACACCCTCAGCCTTAATGGCTCTAAGCTGACCTAAAGCATCCAAATACCTTACAGTCTTGTTACGCTTTTCATCATATACAGTCTGTATTGCAATATATTCATTACTGCCCCAGTTTGCGGACCAGGGATAGGCAGCCAAGACACTCCCACGCGTACTATAGGAATACAATATTTCAGTATAATTATTGTCATGAAAATTAGTTTTATGCGGTCGCCGCTGAGAATCATACTCAAAAGCAGTGGTATAAAGTAATGGGCTAGTAACAGTACGCTTTTCATCAAACTCCGTGTAGGCGTACTGTGTTGTATTGTAAGTTGATGAATTCTTCTTTAATTGCACTTCTTTCAACCGATCAATAGAATCAAAAACATATTTTATCTCAGAAAAGATTGGATTAGCTGCTCCTGATTCTGTTATCCTGCTTTGAACGACTGAATAATTGGAAGCATCATAATAACTAAACGATACACTTTCACTACCTACAGAATCTCCAGGCTTGCGAATCTTTGATAAACGTAAAAAGTCATGATATAAAAACGAGGTTACTTGATTATTATAGTCAGTCTGACTTTCCAAATGAGCAGTATTTTGATCCCAACTTTTACTTTCGATTAGGTTCATCTGGGAGGCATCCGGATACGTAACTATAGCGATCTTACTCTCCCAGGCACCTGTAAATTTAGAATTGGTTCCATACCCCAATGTCATCACGTTAGCATATCTGTCAGTCATTGTTTGAATATTTGCCGGATCTGAACTGGTATAGGTATAACTTTCCTGTAAATAAAAGTTTGTGTTTTGATTGTCTATAGTTTTGGCATAATTCACCCGGCCATAAGTCGTTTCACGATTATATTCCTTGGTGAATAACAAAGTTGTTTGGCTGGGATCAGAGTAAAACCGTTCATACTGAGGTAAATTGATCAAGTACCTGCCGGTGCCATTATTGGGATTAAAAGTGTTCCAGTATGAGCCAGTATAATAACTAAGGCTTATTCTACAGCCAAAAGGATCAATCTTATCCGATAATAATCCCGTACTATTGTACAAATATTCCAATTTATACATAGGCTCACCAGTTTCCAATATATGATCATTATCAGAATCATACCCCTGGCGTTGCTCACTCAACTTATATGTTCCGGCCTCAAATCCATTACTCATATTACCATCATCATTTCTTATATCCCAATCATATTCACTAATGGTGTTTGACGCAATATCTTCTTCACTTAACAATTTAACGGCCCAACATAAATTGTGATATGCATAATATGAAAGGGGGTCATTATATGGATATTTTTTATATCTATATTTTTTTATATAATTCCCCTGAACTCCACCCTGCAATCCTATACTTTCAGTCTTTTCTGTATAATACTCATATCCGTATCCGCATCTATCTAAAGGGGAATGATTACCGCCAGGATTCCATTGATTCCAAGTATAATCAAATTCTGTTTTCTTTATCCTGGTGTTGTCATTTTCCACAGCTCCATTGAAAATCTCAAACTTTTCAACAATGTTCGCCGCATAGGCATCTCTACCACACTCTATAGAATGATTGCTGGTAAATCTGCGAAAATCACTGTTAATCACATAGCTGGGCATTAAATTAGAATTTTCTATATAAGTAATCAAAGAATGCCCGTCTTCGGGATAATTTATTTTTTTGAGTCGCTTTTCACGAAAATAGAAAAAATCCTGAATGGGACTAGAGCCACTGTCATAATAATAATCTGATATTTTCCTTGTATAATTTTCATAATTAAATGTAGTGGTCTTGTTTGTTAAATCAGTAACACTGGTAACTTGGAAATGCTGGTTTGGGAGATTATAAGTAAGTGTTGCAGGATCAACATCATACTGCTGCACATCTGAATAATATCCATGCTCATTACATGTGACCACAAAAGTCTGGGCGTTGGGCAATGTAAAAGTAGCTGTTACCTGGTTAATAATTGAGCCTGTAGTATTAAATGACCAGGTTATTGAAATATTATAATCATCTGTAAAAATTTGAGATAAAAGTGGGAAAGTAGTTACCGATCTATAGGAAGTAGAGTCATAGGCAAATTGCACTGTACCACCAAAATGGTTTGTTATCTTCTTGGGCAGCAGCAACTTTATATACTTTGACCTGTCATGATATTGGCTATATTTAATTAAATCAGGATAAATATCATCTTCTCGGACATTTAAAACTTCAGCATATTCGGTAACTTGGCCATTCGTCTCAAATATCTTAAAATTAACATCTCCCTCATAATAAGCCTTGACATTATCACTTTTATCTAAAGGAAAATACTCGCCCGATAGATAGTCATCTAATCGTCCAAACTCCCGGAATCCACCATCGCCCTTTAAAAAGAAAAAGCGGTTTTCAAACAAGTAAGACGGGGTGACTTGTTTATGAAAGCCCTCTACAAGCGCATTACCACTGTTATAAGTGTGATCAAAATCATGATCCATTTGAAAATACCATGGAAAAGTAAAAACCTGAACACCAATCCCATTGACATTGATTATCCATTCAGGCAAATTCACACGATAGTGTCTTTTATTATAACCAAGTGGATTCCATGTATGTGAAACCGCACCATTATACATTAAAGAGACACTGAGGTTGATATTTTTATCACACGGCTTACTAAAAAGTACTTTTCCATATGAGAGGTTACCATTAAAATCACTAATTTTTTCACCTTGTGATTTTAAAGTAACCTGATTACTGGTCATAATCCCCCTCTCATTAAACAAGCCGGGATTATTGTCACTTTGGCCATAAAGTGTTACAGAAACAAGAAATAAGACTAATATTAGCCAACTATTTCTTTTTGGTTTTATATTAAAAATATTTTCCTTTCCATTCACTGCGCTTATCATAAAAACCTCCATATTCTTTGTAATATTTAAGTTTAATCCACAGGGATCACAATATTCCTGGGCTTTCTGTGAGAATCAACCAAACAAAATATTTTACATCTATGTATTACCCTCCTTTTTTTTTGATTAATTCAAAAAGCTTACATTTTCCAATTACCCCCTCTATACACAACAACCATACCACCCAAATATCATAAAAAACATATGTATCCATAACCACCATAAAATCAAAAACTTAAAAATATCATTGTATGACTATATTACCTAAGACAGAGAAAGTAAATGCAACAAGGTGGGTGAATTTCTCACCCACCCACATAGCCTAAGTCCTTATTTTTAAAGACATTAAAAAAGGTGGGTGAGAAACTCACCCACCTACGCTAAAAATAAGCTTAAGTCAATAAAATCAACTATCTAAATGGGTGAGTTTCTCACCTACTACCATACACTCCCAACTTCTTTTTCAACGTATTCCGGTCAATACCCAACACCGCAGCCGTCTTGCGTATTGCCTTGCCATTCTCATTATAAATCTGCAGAATGTGCTGCTTTTCCACTTCCTTCAGAGTATAAGACCTGCCGGTTGCTATTACGGAAAACTTGGAATTTTGATATTTTTCCGGTAAATCATCAATTTTATAACATGAACCTGAAGCATGAATTTGAAGATATCCGGCCAGGTTTTTAAGTTCTCTTACATTACCCGGCCATGGCAGAGCTTTAAGATGCTCCTCCAACTCTTGGGAGAGAAATGCACTATGGCCGGATTCTTTAATAAAATGACGCATTAAAAGTTTGATATCAGGCCTGCGCTGGCGCAGAGGAGGAATATTGATATGTACGCCATTCAAACGGAAGAACAGATCTTCCCTGAAGCTGCCTCCGGCAACCTTCTCTTCAAGATCTGAATTGGTTGATGCCAGCACGCGCACATCCACACGCTTCTCCCTGGCATTGCCAACACTATGGAAAGATTGAGTTTCCAAAAAACGAAGCAGCTTCGGTTGAAGTGAATGGCTCATATCACCGATCTCATCAAGTAGAATAGTACCACCATCTGCCTGTTCAAAAAGGCCGATCTGATCTTGTACAGCACTTGTAAATGAACCTTTCATATGACCGAATAGATGACTCTCAAGCAGGGTTTCCGGTATGGCACTACAATTAATTTTGACAAATGCTCTATCATGTCGGTGGCTTACATCGTGAAGTGCATCAGCAACCAATTCTTTTCCTGTTCCTGTCTCACCGGTAATAAGCACAGGAGTAAGAGTAGAAGTGCCAATTCTTATAATCTGCTCTCTGAGCTTGGTAATTATACTGGTTCTGCCTACTATTTTAGAGAGATTATGCTGTTTGAGTGTCAATAATAAAACTTTATGATCCATTAGAATACCAATCTTAATTATTAGGAGAGATATTACTTTATAGCGTCTATTGCAATGCGTCCATGCACATCTGCATTGCCGGATGCGTTCTTACCGCCAGCTGTGTCCGACAATGCATGAGTACGTTCAATTGATGATTTAAACCTGATAGAATGTGCCATGCTATATATCTCTTCATACATGGTATGACGTAGACCTTGTTTGCAATCAAACTGATGTAAAATTACACCTTCAACACTCCCGGTTATCCCGTTTAACACTCTTACACTAATCCGGATCTTCTGACACGCCTCTTCATCAGGATTCATGAGAATGGATTCCGTTAGAGATTCTATTCTGCCCAGGATCAGATAATCGGCATGCAGCTTTCTGCAGAGTTCTGAGAGCTGTTGCACATCAAATGCGCGGGCATCAAAGTCACTCTGCACAATAGCATCAAGAATGACAGAAGAGTCAACAACGCGTCCTCGTTTTGATACAAAAATACCATGGGCCAACTCACTGGCTGCAAGGCTTCCAAGCTGCGCAGAGGCGTTCAGATTATTCACTTCAAATGGCAGCACTGCAATAACAGGCTTCCCGGCTACATTGGAATCCAAGGTCATGAAATTTGCACCCGTCATGTAAGCGCAAGACACGCACAGCAGCATCAGAATTGTAGCAAAGCCTTTAAGATAAAATCCTCTGAGTCTCATAACTTAATCCGCCACTATCTGTCTGGGCAGACCTTCATGGTCAATTTCCCAGACATTGAAGATACCGTCTTTATCAAAATCAATCACTGCCGTTGCCGTTGCTTTAAAGCCCATTGCATCCACTTCCTTTAATTCAATAAGATAACGGGCACCACCGCCGTCAGTCTTCAGCTTATCATGTTCAAAGCCTATTGCTTCAAGGTTCTCAGAATATATATCATTCTCCAGGTAATAAGCTCGCTGGAGACTGTAGACCTGCTTGAGCATGAGTTTTGCCTCTGTTGTCTTGGCTCGGGTAGTCACATTCATAAATTTTGGAATAGTAAGAGCCGCCAGGATACCAATTATTACAATAACCACCAACAACTCAGTAAGCGTGAATCCATTTTCCAATTTAATTCTTTTGTAAATTTTCATGGTACGTCCTTTCTGTATTAAATTATTAAAATATATTTAAAGAGCATCTCCTGTAAAACATTCAAAAAACAATGAAGCTCCTACTCCTGCTTTCGCTCTTACTTTATACTTTTAAATTTTTCAATTTTTAAGCGAATCCAATCCGCGCTAATCCTGTCTTTCCGTATAATCCGTGTGCAATTGCTCCAAGGTTCTTACTTCTTACTTCTTACTTCTCACTTTTTACTTTTCACTTTTTACTTTTTCCTTTTTCCTTTTTCCTTTTCACTTTTTACTTCATCCTTGCTCTACTGAATCACATTCATCAAATCAAACAACTGAAGATAAATACCAATGATAATTCCACCCAGAACAACACCCAGCGTAACTATGATCACAGGTTCAATGATGGAGGTCAAAGACTCAATCAGTGCATCCACTTCATCTTCATAAAACTTGGCAGTCTTGAGCAGCATAGACGGCAGCTCAGCTGTTTCCTCTCCCACTGCAATCATCTGAACTACCATCTCCGGGAAGAGTTTGGATCCTTGCAGAGCGCGTTCAATACTCTCACCCCTCTCCGCAAACTCACGGATACGGCTGACCTCCTTCTTGAAACGGCCATTTGACATGGCCCGCTCTGTAACATCTAGTGCCTCCACAAAGGAAACACCGCTGGAGAGCAGCGTGCCCAGTGTGCGTGTAAAACGGGCCACAGTGGTCTTCTTTATTATCAATCCGAAGAGAGGCGTACGTAGCATCAGCCCATCCTTAACCCATCGCCCTTTGGGCGTATTGAATATCTTTCTTAAGACAAAAACGATTATCAAACCCAGCAATATAAAAATCCAGGCAAATTTCTTCATAAAATGACTGATATCCATAAACACCCGCAGTATCATAGGCTGGCTGGCACCAAAATCATTAAACATCTCTGAGAAAGTGGGCATTACACCAAAAACAATAAAATTTAGAGCAAATATAGCAACTAATATTATCACGCTGGGATATGTCATGGCCGTAATGACCTTGCGTTTCATCTCACCGGCCTTTTCCAGATACTGGGCTAACTGACCCAGTACATGTTCCAGCTCACCCGTGGTCTCTCCAACACGTAGCAAGTTGATATAAAGTGCGTTAAACTGTTTGGGATGCCGTGACAGGCTCTGACTCATTGACAGACCACTCTCAACAGAGGCCAGTGATTGATTTAAAATTTCACGCAGCTTTTTATTCTTCTGATGCCGGGCAAGAATGCTCAACGCCCTGGCAATGGGTACACGGGCTGCAATAAGCGTAGCAAGCTGCCGCGTAAAATCAGAGATCACCTTGGTCTTAATGCGCCGGGGAAGCTCTATATTCCTGTCAAACAGACTCTTTTTACCAGCCTTATTTGCCTGGAGCTTGCGTTTCAATTTTTTATTGATTTGACAGGCATTTGCCATACTACACCTATATAGAGTTCATTATATGTTCAAGATAATTTCGATACAATACGCCGGATCTGAGCGGCAGTACGCGTACTGTATCATCCATACTCAATAAAAACCTCAGAGGTCTGACCATGTGCATGTGCCTATTATTATCTGTCAATACCCGCTCATCATCATTTTCTGCTTCATTGTACAGGGTCTTGAAGAACTGCAATTTCTCACATCGTTGGAAAACAGCATGCATACGCCAATTATTTCTGTAAAGACTATCACCGGATATAGTGTATAGCCCACGAGGCCAATAAGCCACGCTGTCAACGGATTCAACTGTGGAATCCACCTTGCAATAATGAAAACGCAGATCCTCTTCTATCTGATAAAAAGCTGTGGCCGTAGTCTGCGGCAGAGACCACCGCCTGCCCCATTGGCGCATCCACCGTATTGAGAAGAAAAATATTGAGTAGATCAACGCCACAGTGATAAACATTATCACCATGGAAATCATCAATTCCACAGAAGTATAGCCTTTTTCATTTCTTCGGTTCATAATCCCTCATGAGTCTTGTAAACTTGACCAGGGGCCGTTCATTACCCTGCTTATATACTTTTACTTCTATTTCCATGAGTCCCATACTACTGACGATTGAGCGTTCAACATCCCAGAAACGATGATCCCATTGTATGCGCCGTTTTTCACTGCATTGCTTGCGGAATGCAATTTGATTCTCCATCTCTTCAACTGCCATTGAAAAGGCGATAAGCCTGTCCCTTGTCTTTGTAGAAGCAGCCATCCTCCCCATAATCATCAATGTACCAATTAGCACCCCAACCACAATTGCCATAGCCACTATTGATTCCACCAATGTGAAGCCATCTTCTGCTGCTATAATGTTCTTCTTCCGAATCATTTATTTATAAATCTCCAGTAACTAACCTTTTTAAGATCTCTCAGGGAAGAACTCTTCGAGATGACAGCTTTAAAGGACACAGGCCAAAAAAATAGTTCACACTCGGCATAGTTTTACACAACAGGTTTTATTTAAATCTCTTATTCTGTTAATCCTGTTATCTTGTCAAAAAGCTCTTTGTGTTTGCCTCTTAAGTGAATCCAATCCGTGTCAATCCTGTATTTCCGTGTCATCCGTGTGCCAATGCTCTCAAGCTCTTACTTTTTACTTTTTACTTTTTACTTTTTACTTCATCCTTCTAACTTCATCCTTCATCCTTCATCCTTCCAACTTCATCCTTTTTACTTTTTCCATCTCTTCATAAGAAATAACCCTTAACTGCCTGCCTTTACTGAAACCAATGGGCAAAAGAAATGAGCGAGGCAGTGCCGGTCGGTCTACTTTCACATCCTTCAGCCAGTTGATGTAATAAGTAGGTGCCACATGAAGACCAAATGCGCCACTGGCCACACTGCCAACAACTTCTCCGGCCATAGTAGTATATCCGCTATTGTACAAAATACCGATTATCCGAACATGCTCATCCATATCCAGCATGATATCACGCCGGGGTTTCTTCTCATCATCTTTCAGGGGCCGGAGCATGACTATGCCCCGCACCACAGCACTATCCTCCAGCACAATGCGCCCCTCTTGTTTCTCATTATGTTCAATACAGCCACTGAAGACAAATGAGGGATAGAGCAGTTCACATCTGTCTTTGAGGGTAATATCCCTGTCAGTAAATAATTGACATGGCAGCCTACAGCTCCCGGACAATACAATACTGCTATCCGAATAAAAAATCAGCATTTGATCAGACACAACATCATCTACATCAATAATTCCGCCTGCCATGCATTCAATCTGCATGTGTTTAAAATGGCAAGATGATATTTTTAAATCACCCGAACAACTGATTCTGTTTGGCGCAGCATACACCGTAACACAATCTTCAGCAAATATATCAAGATCTCCGTCAATATGGAGGGATTGATCTGCATAGAGTGCGAGGATCTCTGCATCAAGTCGTTGATCACCCTCCAACACTACATCTGCCTCCGGCATTTCGATTAGCGACTTGTATTGTTCAATACAATGTTCAACCAGATCCTGCTGCCATTCCGGCATCTTCAGCATTGAGGTTTTTTTAATTTTCCCTTCTACTAACTTCTCACCCTTGAAACCAATGCCTTTAATACGTCCCTTCTCCACACCTTTAAGACCAACCTTCACATCGCCCGTAATGGAAGTATTGCCATTCAAAACCAGAGGATACTGACTGCCGCCCAGGGCAATGGCCTCCTTAAAAACATCCTCACAATGCTCACCAACCAATGCAGACAGACCTTTTTCAATACCCTTGTAGACTACAAGCGACCGGATACGCAGATAACCGCCAAATGCATCAACGTGTATATCCGCAGTACAATCAAAATCCAGGTCCACCTCTTTCTTCAGGGGCAATAACATTGTCAATGGCGTCTGAGAATTTGCCAAATTCCAAAGAGCTTTTTCCAGGCCCGATTCCGCAAGGTAAAAAGCCTGCTGCTTATCTATCAGCCTCTGTAAATGCCTGGCATTAATGATATTGCCCTTCATAATCATACTGCAACAGATCATCATAATTGTGGCCATGATCAATGCAAAGGGCAATGCGGCTCCATTTTCATGTCCGGAGCATATCGCTAAAATTTTAACGCCGAAAAATTTCATAACACTTCTTATTAAAAACAAATTGTATGGCCTCACGGGAAATGGCTTTGATCTGGCAAGCGTGCCACTCATCACCGGCTTTTACATAATCAGTCTTGCCGGAAACGGCCTCAATAATTGCCAGAGGACCATCATCAGATTTAATAAGCCCCAGATATCGGAACTGTGGCGGTTTCACTTCCGGTACAATCTTCTTAGCGGCTTTGAGCTTCTTTTTGGAGGATGATGGCGTGTTGTTCCGATGATTCAAATAAGGTCTGAATGGGTCCCTTTTTTTACCTTGATAGACAAATACCGTCTTAGCTATATCCATAACATCAATCTGTTTTTTTTGCTTTGATGAGAACGGAATATACTCCAGGCTTTCATCATTTTTGGGACTGTGTAGAATGCGATAAAGATTATGCCCCCATATAACTACAGAGAAGAGGATCAAGACCGGAATGACAATTCGTCGTGTATTCATACTTGTCGCCCCGCAAAATAGATAATTAAAACAGCCTCTACTTTGAGTATTGTTGAAGCAATTTTTATGGATTCCAGTTTGATCTCATCCACCCTTATGAGTGACTTGCTCTGTTCAATTGCATTTATAAAGCGTCCGACATTATGAAATGTTGCATTAAATTCCAAATGAATGGGAAGGCTGATTACACCATCTTCTGACACCCGTGTCTTAGGATCAATAGATATAATCCGAATACGATTGGCCTTGGCCTTCTGACCCAGCATTTTTACCAGTCGTGAGATATGGGCATCCTCATTTTGAGATAGAACCAGTTCATCTACCACTTTCCCCAGGCGTTCATTGTCATGGATAAGACCTGGAATCTGCTCCTCGCAACGGCTGACACTCCGGGCCCGGTGCATATTTCCCTTTGTCGATTGGCGTATCTCACTAATATCGGCCATCACAGGCAACACGCAATCAAGCACTAACAAAAGTGCCAGGAAAAAGACGCTGCCGCCAATTATTGGCCAGCGATACTGTATAAACAATGATTTATCTATTTGCATTGGCCATATCCGCACTAATTGAAAAGTGAATTAAAGAGAACCCGGGTGCATATCCCAATTTCCTCTTCAGTGCCTTGGAAGTCATGCTCTGTGACCGCAAGAGTTGTGTGTCTTTAAACATGGAATTTTTCTCAAGTTGCAGGAGAAACATCGCCAGATCTGTCTCCGTAAACGTCCAACCGGACAATATCAGGTCTGTCTTTTCCTTTTTTTTAGAGCCGTCCTTTATCTTACTCTGATTATAATCCATCTTCTCAAGCCAGAGTCTGCCGGATCGGATGATACTGATCTCCTCAATAATCCTGGCAGCATGACTCCGTTTCTGAGTGAGGGTCTTGATGCTTGCCAGGGCATGATACAGTTTATCATTCTTCTTTTGCAGGTGCTCGTATTCTGTAATTTTGTCCATCACTTCAAGCAGCTGAATCTCAGATTGCTCATTAGCCTTTATTGCATTAATTCGAATTGAGACCAGCAGCACATACACCATAAGAAGCACGCCGCCAATAATACCAATCCCCTTCAGCACACGCTGTTTGATAAGTGAATCAAATGTATTCTTGCGGGATTCAGCAGGCAGATAATCAAGGCCATCCAATCCGGGAAATAAGGCCCGCACAGCTAATCCGGCAGCAACGCAATGTGTATGCGGTATTTCATCAGAGAGTCCGGTCAATGGACGGACACTTCGGATATCTGCATCAGCTTGCAACATCACATCATGCAAAACTTCAACTTTATCGATTTGAATAGCGGCCGTGGTCTCAAGATCCCGCTTGATATCTATTATGGATTGTTTAAGTAAATGAGCATCAATTGTACTTTGTTGCAAATCACTCCTTATCCTGGCAGGAAGGCCATTCATAGACAGGACTGATCGCAGATAATTATCATGTAAAGCCATCGATAATGTACCGCCCTCCCAGAAATCATCATCAAAGATCCGGCTGTAATGGAAATCAACATGGCTGGAGCCTGCAAGACACGGCATCAACTCAAGACTATGTACAGACTCAATAAAGGATTGAATACTATTGCGCTTGCAATAACCTACCAGAAGCCGGGCAGGTCCGGATTCATCATCAAATTTCTGATAGGAAATAATGAGATCGTCCATGGGAACGGGCAGAACAAAATCCCTGGAAATCTGTTTGTAAATCCAGGATAATGTCTCCTCTTCCTGAAGCTCAACGGCCTTCAATGTACAATGCCGTTCCATATTGGGGTCAATATGAAGTGCTACATGACGGGTTCCAAAATTATAACGTTCAAACAATCTTCCAATGGCTTCCGGCAGACCATGTTCGGATGTTGTGTCAATATCTTCCCTTGCATGAGAGATAACACTGACACGGTTCCGCCGTTTTTTCAGCTCTACTGCATATACAGCATCATGATCAAAACCAATACCGACAATATGGAAAATGGGATTCAGCATCATTGATCAGACCTGATCATATTGACTTGATCACCGGAATACATTAAATGCGGTGTGATATAAATCATGAGTTTGGATTTTTCTTTTCTCGTGGACCGGCTCTGAAATAACTTGCCAATTATTGGAATATCACCTAAGATCGGCACTTTGGATATGCTCTCACGCTCATCAGTCTGGATCATCCCACCCAGAATAATAGTCTCGCCATCACGCAGGCGCACAGTTGATTCCAGGATGCGATGATCAATTGTGGGAGGAACGTCCGGATCAAAACCTCTGGGTGTGCTGAACTCAGGATGTATTTCTGTGGTGATCTCTCCTGAAGCACTAACCCAGGGAGTGATAGTCAGGCTGATCTCCGCCAGGACTTTTTCAAAACGCTGAGTAACCTGGTTGTATGCCTGGTTGCCTCCCACAATGGGACGTTCTGTATTAAACTTGTAGTATTGCGTAGTACCAATCTTGATAGATGCTGAGTGGCCATTCAACGTGGCTATCTGCGGTTGAGACCTTATATTAACCTTGCCGGTTGACTCCAAAGCTTTCAGGTTGACCATGAAACCGGCAGGCAGCCTGCCAATGCTTTTCAATCCCAATTGCGGGCCATAAAATTGAAGGCTCTTGCTCAATATATCACTGGAGGCTGTTATGTTCACTCCGGGAAGAAATGAATCTGTATACTGTGTTGAATCACCGGGAGCCTTCATCCAGGCCTTGATGCCGAATTCTTTGGTATGTATATCAGAAAAATCCACGACAATAGCTTCTATGAGGACCTGCGGAATGGGAAAATCAATCTGCTTGATGAAATCCTTCAGTTCATTTAACACATCCTGCGCCCCTACAGCCATGATACCATTATGCTCCACAATAACTTTTAAAGTAGTATTCTCTGTAATAGAGGCCGGAAGAAGTTCCAGAACTCCCTCAACCTTTATATGATTCAACCTGATTAACTGAGTTGAAGCAATGCCGGAAATATTTTTATCACCAATGAAATAGACCTTATCCTGATACCGATAAGTGAAATTTGTACCCTTGAACAGATAATCCAGGACACGGGCAAAACTGAGATCCTTACACTTGGCCGAAACCGATCCCTTTAAATCACCATAACAAAAAATATCCACACCTGTCTGTTCTGCAACTTCGCGAATCACCTGGTGCAGATCCGCCTCTTCCACATCCAGAGCAATGAGTTGATTCTCCACCTCTACCCATAATCGGCGACCACGTTTCTTAGCACCCTCGCTATCACCTGTGTCCCAGCCATAATCCACAATGAAGAGATTATCTTTGCTGTAAAGACGGAATCCGTTTACCGAGAGGAAATTAGTCAATCCCTTTTCAAAAGGCACTTCTGTAAGCATACCCGTAACCTTGCCCTTAACTCCCTTTTTAAGCATGATGGATCTGCCGCTGGACCTGGCAATATGCCGTATCACTATGTCCAGTTCTTCCTGAATTACATCCATGGTTAAAAGTCCATCAGTGCAGGATACATGCAAGGGTTCGGGTTCAGGCATTTGGATCTCAGGTGTAGCCAACTTGTATATTCCATCATCCAGTGTCAAAATCAGGTCTGACTGCTCTGCAAGATACACCAGTACTCTGTGCGCTGATATTCCGTATAATCGGATGGTAGTGCTGTGACGGATATCTGGCTCTACAAAGATATTCAACTCATATTTTGTCGATAATGCTAATACAATTTCCTTGATGCTGGTATCTTTGAAATCCAATAGTTTGACTATTTTAAGCGCATTATCCGGAATTGGAGTACCGTGAAACAACAGAGTCGTTTTAATGCTGTCAACTTCCTTTATCGATGAATCCGGCAATACCTGAGAATAGTTCAAGGTTACATTCAGAAACATCATAAGGGCAAAGCAGATTACTGTCATTAACTTCTTCAATTATCACCACTCCTTCATTATTTATCAGACCTCAATGATCCTGATCACTTCATCAATTGTTGTCCTACCTCTATACAGTAAATCAACGGCACTATCATGTAATGATTTCATTCCTTGCTCTACGGCCAGAGTCTTGAGCGCAGCAGCACTTTCATTTCTTAAAATAGCATCAGATAAGATTGAATCGATGATCATGATCTCAAATATCCCAATCCTTCCGGAATAGCCAGTCTGATTACATTGATCACAACCTTCACCTCTTGATAAACTGAGGCCGCTTTGTGTGCTGAGATTTAAAAATTCTATTTTCTCTTTCGATTGCATAGAATCATCTACAATCTTGCAATGCTCACAAATTTTTCTGACTAATCGTTGAGCTACAACCATTTTCACCGACGATGCAATAAGAAATGGTTCCTGTCCCATGTCAATCAGCCGTGTCAATGTTCCGGCTGCATCATTTGTATGCAGTGTAGAGAGAACCAGATGCCCGGTCAGTGCTGAACGAACGGCGATCTCCGCTGTTTCGCTATCCCTGATCTCACCCACCATAATTATATCCGGATCTTGTCTGAGAAATGCTCTCAATGCAGAGGCAAAGTTGTAGCCGATATCTTTTTTAACCTGACTCTGATTGATACCACTCAAATTGTATTCAATAGGATCTTCTATAGTGATAATATTTACCTGATTTGTATTGAGAAAATTCAAAGTAGCATAGAGTGTTGTAGTCTTGCCGCTGCCTGTCGGTCCGGTAACCAGTATCATACCATAAGGTTTTTGCACTACCTGCTTATACTGACTCAGCGCAGTTCCGGATAAACCAATTTTTGTCAGATCAAGATCAACTTGATTTTTATCAAGAATGCGCAACACAATCTTTTCACCAAAATCCGTAGGAAGCGTGGAGACACGTATGTCAATTGCCTTATTGCCATTCTGCACACGAATGCGCCCATCCTGCGGGCGCCGTTTTTCTGCTATGTCAAGATCAGCCATTATCTTCAGGCAGGATATGAATGCAGTCCGTCGTTCAAACGGGAATGTTCTAACCTCAAAAAGGACACCGTCTAATCTGTAGCGGATACGGAAACGGTGTTCATAACTTTCAATATGGATATCGCTGGCACACTGGCGGATAGCATCAGATATAATTTTCTGCACCGAATGTTTGATAGCACTATCTTCATCCGGGTTTGAAGTGCCATCGTCACTCTGTGTACTCCGGTTCTTTTCAATCAGGACTAATTCAGAATGTTCTACCGGATTTGAAGATTTTAAATGAGGTTGTTCTCCATACATTTCTTGAAAAAGATCATCAAATTCGCCAGCAGTCACTTCAACCGCCTCTACTCGCAAGCCGGTCAGAAACTTGACCTCATTCAAAATTGGTTGTATTTGATCACAATTATGACCAAGTTGTAGCAAATTATCTGTCAATGATAGGGGGATAATTCGGTGTTTTAGAGCAATATCAGAACTGATTATTGTATGTAATTTTTCAATTGACATGAGGAGAGAGTATCCATATTAATTTTGAGGAATAGTAGAATTTCCATTCTCTTATGCAATTGCCAGGCCATTTTAAATCAATTCTTGATAAAGCTGAATAGAACTAATACCTTAATAAAATATTATTTTATTATTAAATTCTAAAGTAATTGGATAAAAATCATCCACTTTTATAAGTAATTGGTCAGCTTTTGTTCGGTAAATTTGAACTGATCAAAATTGGTCTGCAGGGAGCTCTTACTTCGATATTGGACATTGGATATTTGTCATTTATAATGCCCTCTAAAAAATTGCCGGCTGAGTCCCTGTTCTGTACAAAAAACGACATGTGAGAAAAGGGTCTACAGCACATC
>JAGLOF010000111.1 GCA_023139105.1 bacterium | reverse complement strand
TACACAATTTATTTTACAGTGCCGATCGCCCTGGGGGGGCGTATAATTGATGGGGCTTCGCCCCATAAAGATAACACTTAACTAGAACAGTACAGCTATATGAAAAGATATAAAATATATCCTGAAACGACATCATATTATTATTCGACTCTCGGCCCTTGTGACAAGTCTTGCCGTAAAGATCAGGCAGAATAGTCAATTTATAACATATTTGAATGAGGGACTTGTCACAAGAGCCGACAGCCTGGTTGCCTGTATTTTGGGAGTATAACGGGGAGGGATATGTATCCCGATGGGCGGTGGGAGCCAAGAAATTTAGCCTTCTTTAGAATTTCCTTTTTATTTTTGTACATGTACAGTAGTTCTTCAAAATTAGCAGTTATTCAACATCATAGGAGGATATGATCCATGTCCGCCCCTGCGGGATGCATATCCCTCCCCAAAATGGCCCACAATAAATATCAAGGGCCATCAGAAGAATCCCTAAAAAATAGCGTGAAGTTGGATTCTGGCGAGAAAATTCTGGGAGCATACATTTATATTCAGTTGATCGCCCGGGATATCAGTCCCGGGCGCCTTACAGAGATGGATATGTATCCCGATGAGTGATGTGGGGCCAAAAATACGTAATGTCAACACAAGAAACCATGTTGATTATTTATCCGGTTCATTCAGAAATAGATGTATATTTCCATCATCCAGAGCAATATTAATTATGCGACTCCCGGGACCATGCCACTGGAGGCGGTTATTATTAACTTTTGGTGTGAATACTTGACCGTCGTTGCATTGACATTCAAGAAATCTAATATGTTGTTTCTCAAATGCTGCATGGACACTACCATTTTCTATATTAATTGATAGGTTTTTCATTGAACCGGTAACAGTAAGTTCACTCTTTTTACTCTGAATAATGACATTGGCCCATGATGGCAATGATATATTGTGTATAATTGTTTCGCTGTAGGTAGTAATTCCAAACGATACTGAGCTGCCCCGTTGTTCCGATGTGAATATCAGGGTGTCACCTGATTCTGTCCATTTGCATCTGAAAGGTTTGGGTCTCTTTTTCCAACCCCATGTTTTACCGGATTTTTTAACAGTTGTTCTGATTTTAATCCGGGATGCACTGGTAGTACTAAGATGTATCTGTCCATCAAGTTGAATCAACACTGTTTGTCCGGATCTTATAGGGCGTATCAGTGTGATGCGATCAATTGCCGATACTGAAGAAACACACAGCAGGATCAGTAAAAATATTTTTTTCATAATGCCTCCACTAGGTTTAGTATATCACCTTGCAATACAAGGTATGATTTGAAAAAAAAGCATCTCATGATGCCTTGCGGATTAACCTTCTCCACAATCTTGTTAAACCCATATACATGAGTATTGCTATTATAATAGACAAAGGAGTAAACCAGAAACCCAGAATATCTGTCCCGTACAAAGATGGATTATTAATAATACCCAGAGATGGAAACTCATTGGGGCTGATAAATAAGCCTGCCTTATCAGGAATGAATATATTTGCTATTCCTGTCAGGCCAAGTGTAAATGCAGTGATGTAGCCCAAGCTAAGTATGAGGGATATTATGAATCTTGACAGACCTGAAGAAAAACTGTATATAAATGCCAATATTACACTACGCAAACTATAATTACCGGATGCATGGTCAAGCAGGCGTTCGGTAATCATAGGTTTAAGATAGTCCTCCGGATCTCCCAGACGTTCAATTGCTTCCTGTACACAATCAGGTTCTCTTTGTGCTCTGCTTTCTGAAATAGACTCAGCCAGATGTCCTTGCAGTTCATGTAGCATTTCTTCCCGTATATTGTAAGGAGTCCGCCGCATTATTCGCTTTACCCGGTTAAAATAACCATCCCACAGCTTTTGAGACAGCGGGTCTGAGAATGTAGGTATCATAACAGCTCCAGCAGTTTTGACATAGTTCTATTCATATCCATCCAGCCCTTATGCATTCCGCCCATAGCCTGCCTGCCAGCTGTTGTGATTGAATAATATTTTCTGGGAACGCCAGCGTCCATTTCTACCCAGCGGGATGTAATTAATTCTTCTTTTTTCAATCTATTGAGCAATGGGTAGATAGTTCCCTCTGAGATACTAAGATCTGTTGCCAGTTTGATATCTTTGATCAGTTCATATCCGTAATGATCTCTTTTATTCAGATATATCAGTATAATAAAATCCAATACTCCTTTACGCAGCTGGGATACCCATTTTGCCGGAGCAGTATGTAGAATGCTGGAATTTTGGTCTTTTTTCATGATCTTGGTCTCACATAGTACCTTGTAATACAAAGTAGTTAACGTTAGAATATAGTCTTTGTTTCAATAAAAGTCAATAATTGTTTTATTAGTATGAATTTAAATAATTGAAAGTGGAAACAGCTTGAATTCAAAGGAATTTTTATGTAATATGTTTACCACTACTGTAATTTAAATATTACTTCAAATATTTAATACCTGTACTTGGATAATGTGTTTGTTGATGGAGTTATGATGCGTATAAAATGGTCAACGATTTATGCTATTATATTATTTAGCGCTGGTATCGGAAAGGTGTATGCTGATACTTATCTAGTACAATGTGTTGTGAATGATTTAGCTGGCAAAGCAGTGTCTTGTGCTTCATTCACACTGATTGATCCCAATAATTATCATTATTACAGAGAGACAGATTCTACAGGCCATTTAATGTTTGTAGTTAATTATACATCTGCTGTAGAGAATGATAATGAAAATAGTTCTAAAGATTTATTGTTCGGATATAATTATTGCTTGTACTCATCCACCGGAGATATTGTGGTGTTTGATGTGCTGGGCAGGAAAGTATATACGGAAGTATTGACTCAAGGATCTCATAAACTTGATATTGCCGGGCTTTTACCGTCAGGGAAATATTTTATTAAAATGACAACACCTTATTATTCGGCAGTTAATGCAGTGATGATTATTGATGGACAGTATGCAGGGAAAGGGAAAGTGCATACTGTCCTGGATATTTCACCCTCTCAGTCCGGATTAGCCCAAAAAACTGCTACTTCCTGTATTCTTCAGGGTATAAAAACTGGTTACACAGATTTTGAACAGTGTATTGTTCTTGGTGTTGATTGTATTGATTATAGTGATAAAATATATATGGATCGTTTGCCTGTAGCCCAATACACTATGGCGGATACTCTGTGGGAAGGTATTGATCTGAACCTTTTTATAGATAATGATAATGGCGGCTATTGGGAAACAAGTAATGGTGCTGTTCAGGTGTCTGATGGTATACTCAATGCATTAGTAAGAGATACGGTCTCATCCCGGATTGAAGCTTTAACCCTCACTTATCATGATTCTATAGATCCTGAAATTACGTTTACCTATGACAGAATGATCTACCTGGGAAAGAGGTCGGCATCTGCATTGATCATTGTTGTTGAAAATTGTAATATGCTTGGTGGTGGGGACCTTGAATCTATTTTTGAGTACATTCGTGGCACACTTACACCTGTCCTGGCCAGCATCTTCCAAATAAATGAGAGTGATATGGATGGCATGACGCTTACTGAGATTGTTGATGTATTTGGTGAGGCATGGCAAACAGGTGCTATTCAACAAGCAGCTTCCGGTTTTTATGACCGTATCATTATTTTGACTGATGAGTCGGCCACTTACAGCAATTTCATGGATTCATTGTATACACTCACGGAAGAAAACTATACAATAGATGTTATCTTCAATTTGCATGGTGCTGATGACGGTATCCTTTTTTCGGACTATTATTGTTTTGTTGATGATCTAACCGATGAAATTCAACGAAATAATATTAATATCCGAACACTGTATCAAACGTGTTGTTATGGCAGCTATATGATAGATGATTGGGAAAGTATTGGTATTCAAGCTGTTAATGGAGCCAATGCACTGAACGGTCTGGCAGTTTTTTCACCAATCCTTTTTTTACGTTATTGGACCAACGGTTTGCATTTTGAGGATGCAGTTCAGGCAGCTTATAATTCAGAAATTCAGGAATTAATGGAATATAATGATATACTTCCCATTGCAGATCTCATGTTATCAGAGGAAACTTTGGAAGAGAGCCGACAATTGCTGGGTGGTATCCGCCGGAATTGTTTTTGGTTGAATTAGGATTTATTTATAATGTTCTGTTGAGTATTCAGTAATGTTTTTTAGAAAGGGATATGATGAAAGTGCTGATTAAAGTGATATGTGCAATAATTGTATTTTTCTTAGTATTTATGTCATGTACACACCAAAATGCTGATATCAATACACAAATAAATGGTACCTGGTTACTCGTTTCTTCAGAAATAAAAGCAGGGAATAAAGTAACAATAGAAGATCTTAGTACTCGAAAAATGATAAAGATTATTACTGCAACTCATTATTCGTTCTTGAGTCACGATTTAAATAAAGGGCAAGATTCAACGGCAAGTTTTGTATCAGGTGGTGGACCCTGCAGGTTTCAGGATAATAAATATATTGAACAACTTGAATATTGTAACTATAGGGAATGGGAAGGGTTAAATGTTGAATTTGATGTAACTTTCAACAAAGATACTTTGATATTATGTGGAATAGAAAGAATTGATGAAATTGATATATATCAAGAAATTACTGAAAAATTTATTAAAATTAAAAATTAATATTTGTTGAAGTATTTTACTCACAGAATATACGAACCTTCTCTTTCCCATTCACTTCAACTTCAAGATCACCTAAGTTTGTAATCAATTCTTCCAGGTCTTCCGGCTTCAATTTGGAGAAATCCATATCCATACCCTTTTCAGACAGAGCCTCCTGTACTTTTCCCTGTGCATCCCGGGGAATCAGTGCTACCCATTTCATGCCGGCGCGGATTAGATTCATAGGAACGCGCACATTAACTCTTTCACCATCTGAATTGCCCGGTGCAGGCTCTACAAGAATCCGTAGATATTTGGGTGCAGCCTTTCCTGATGAATGAAATTCAGTGGATGCACTGGATGCAGGTTCATTTACGGCAGTCAGAAGCCGTTCAGCTGCATCTACATCGATTTTTCCTTTAGAAAGCATTTCCAGTATTTTGCGTCTTTCCTCACTCATAATATCCTCCGGCGTTACAATAAAATTTATATAAATGACAGATAGAACTCAACATCACTGGTTTTGACATCTATCAGTAGACCCCTCATATGCCATATAGTAATAAAGATCATCGGGAATGTATTAATTATTATTCTTCCCTGTCCCGTTTTCCAAGTCAATACCGCTGCAATGAACAGGAAAGGGAGTAGTAAAATAGAGATCATAAACAACAGGAGCCAAACCAAGAAAACAGGGAAGTATAGGGTAATGGTCCTGGCATTCTTTCCGGGGAGCCGCAGTTTTGCCAGTAGAGGGATCATCGCGCCTCCTTGAGCAGCTTTTCTGCTTCTTCAATAGAGATTTCTCCTCTTTCTAATTGATCAAGTATATCAGTTTTAGAGAATGGTGGATTAATATCTACAAGATTAAGTTTTTTTGAAATACTATTAAGTCTATTTTTTACTGTTGGATAGCTGATGCCCAATATGGATTCCATTCCTTTGATTGATCCGTGACATTGAATGAAAGCCATTACAAACATTTGTTCTTCCATGGTTAACCGGCAAAGTGACGGCAGTTGGAATGCGCCTTCCACGGCAATACCTTTTTCTACCAGACGGATCCGTTCTACCACAATATCATCACCTTGTGTCAAACGAGTTAGATCCTGCCAATCATTCATGGATTTGTCCTTCTATTTGGCATTAAAGGTTATTTATACAGTAAGTATAAGGATAATTAAGTTTAAAGTCAAGATTTATAATTTTTTTTGTTAAAAATATTAATATTTTTAATTTTTCTTAAAAATTTAATTAATGTGTTAACTAAAAAAGATTCTCAATCAAGCAAAACATGTCAGAATTTTTTTTTAGTATGAATCCACCTCAAAATGTTGTATCTTTACCGGCTCAAATAATTGAGCTGATGATTTATATTTAGGATAGAGTAAGAAAATGAGAAAACAAAATATTCGTAACATTGCTATTATAGCGCATGTTGATCATGGTAAGACTACACTTGTAGACGGCATGCTCCAGCAGAGCGGTCTCTACAGAGAAAATCAGCAGGTTAAAGACCGTGTTATGGACTCCATGGATCTGGAACGCGAACGCGGCATTACAATTATGGCTAAAAATACAGCTGTTATGTATGGTGATACGAAGATAAATATTGTTGATACACCAGGTCATGCTGATTTTGGCGGAGAGGTTGAGAGATCTCTTAACCTGGTTGACGGAGCCTTTCTCCTGGTAGATGCAAGTGAGGGTCCATTGCCACAGACACGTTTTGTAGTCAAGAAGGCGTTGGATAAAAAGTTACCTATAATCCTTATTATAAATAAAATTGACCGTCCTGATGAGCGTATTCAGGAAGTGATCAATGAAGTTTATGATCTTTTTATAGATCTGGATGCATCTGAAGAGCAGATTGATTTCCCTATTCTTTATACAAATGCCAAGGCAGGTATTGCCCATGATGATCTGGATGACGGTTCAACCAGTTTAAAACCATTATTTGAATGCATTATAAATAAAATTCCGGGACCGGTGGCCGATGACAATGCATCTCCTCAGTTCTTGGTTACTAACCTGGACTATGATTCATATGTAGGAAAAATTGCCGTAGGCCGTTTGTTTAACGGAACATTGAAAATGGGAGCACAATACAGTCTTTGTAAGGAAGAAAGTATTGTGCCGGGAGTGAAGTTTTCAGCTCTCTATACGTTTGAAAACCTCAAACGCAGTCCGGTTGAATCAGTTGAAGCCGGTGATATCATTGCCATTTCCGGTGTTGAAGAGGCAAAGATAGGCGATACTATCGGGGCATTGGAAGATCCTGTGCCTTTGGAGAGAATTCATGTAGATGATCCTACACTCTCAATGGTGTTTTACGTGAATAACAGTCCTGTTGCCGGTACAGAGGGTAAGTTTCTCACGTCCCGCCATATCAAGGAACGATTGGAAAAAGAGACACTTGGCAATGTGGCTATTGTGATCAAACCAACAGGCCGTACTGATGCTTTTGAAGTTTGTGGGCGTGGTGAACTACAGATGGCTGTACTTATTGAAACAATGCGGCGTGAGGGATTTGAATTTGCAGTCTCCAAACCTATGGTGATTGTCAAAGAAATTGACGGTAAAAGATGCGAACCGGTTGAGCAGGTCTTTGTTGATGTACCGGAAGAGTTTGTAGGTGTTGTCACTGAGAAGCTGTCAAAACGCAAAGGAAGGATGAGTAATCTTGTAAATCATGGCCATGGCCGTGTTAATCTTGAATTCATCATTCCTTCCCGCGGGCTCATTGGTTTTCGCAGTCATTTTCTCACAGATACCAAGGGTGCCGGCATTATGAACACTATTTTTCATGGTTATGAACCGTGGTTTGGTTCTATTCCTCAGCGAACTTCAGGGGCACTGGTAGCTGACAGAGCCGGTAGAGTAACTGGCTTTGCAACAATTGCCATGGTTGATCGTGGTGAATTATTTGTGCCAGTTGGAACACAGGTTTATGAAGGTATGGTGATTGGTGAGCGAAATCGTATAACCGATTTGGATGTCAATATCACCAAAGAAAAGAAACTGACCAATATGCGTAGCTCCACGTCTGAGGCTACTGTAACTTTACGTCCACCTCGTATGCTGTCTCTGGATCAGTCTATTGAATTTATTGCAGAAGATGAGGTTGTTGAGGTGACCCCTTTAAATATCCGTATCTCGAAAATGGTCAGAAATGCAACACAGCGTCATGTGTTGGCCAAACGGGAAAAAAAGATAAACGAATAGTCTGATTTATTGTTAAATAATTGGCCCCCGGATTGACATGTTCGGGGGCCTTTTTTTGAGGGTGATTCTATTCAATCAGGATCTATTTCGTTTTCAATCCATTTAATTCCCAGCTCCTCCCAATCAGGATGAGTTGAAGCATCAATATATCGTTCCCATGCATATATGCCTGTCTCTTTGGCCAGTCGTTTGAACTGCATGGTAAGAACAGCACTGTTTAATACTACTACAGAGCGTTGTAGACCTTTATCTTTGTATAACTTCTGTCCTGTCTTTAAAAAAGTTTGAGCATCGTGTGAAAGAGGGCGCAGTGTACGCATATCTACAAATACGCCAAAACTTCCGGCATTACCTTTTAAAGCTGCTTTGGAATCTTCTACCCACTGCTTCATTTCTTCGGCACTTACAGCATCAGTGAAAGTCAGCCTGAAACCATATGACTTTTTTTCAATTTTATGCATTTTTATCATTCTCCCTATTATTATGAGTTAGTCTGCTAAACTACAATTTTTTACTACAAAGAACATGCCTGTTTGATTTTCTGCTTGAATAATCTAAAAAATTTTCAAAATTTAAACATAAGTGACCAAAAATTGTTATACGGATAGATTTATTGGCATGAAATTGCATGATTGTTTACAGATAGTTTTATTTTATAATTTTTGCTTGACATGTCCATTCGTATTTGCTAAATTAATTTCGTTAGTTTGTAATTGATATATGCATATAATATGTGATTCATGGATGTTAGCCTGAATTATTTGCATTGTGGGTGCTACATTATAAAGGTTCAATAAAAATTTTAACAAACAATTGGCATGTGATGTTCAATAGTATAAGAATCTCAATATTTATCTCTTTGACGTTGTGGAGTTCAGGTCTTGGACAAGGAATAAGAATCAATGAATTAATGGCGTCAAACTCTACTGTTTTAGCGGATGCTCAGGGCGAGATGGATGACTGGATTGAAATTTTTAACGGCAGTACAGACATTATTAACCTGGGTGGATATTACTTATCTGATGACTATACAGATCTCCTGAAATGGCAGATACCTTCTGATAAATCAGAGCTGACAACATTACACCCAGGCGGTTACTGTATAATATGGGCAGATGGACAACCTGAACAGGGGCCATTTCATCTGAGCTTCAAACTCTCAAAAAATGGTGAAAGCGTCAGTATTCTCCATCCGGACGGCGTAACACTGGTAGACAGTATCACGTTTGGAAATCAGCAGGTTGATTGTTCCTGGGGACGAGATGGGGATCAGCCTGATCAATGGAAGCTGTTTGATACACCATCTCCAGGTACTTGGAATGGTTATGGCTTAATTGGGAAAGTCGGCAAACCTCATATGCTGCCGGAATCCAATTTTCATTCTTCACCTATTTTGGTAGAAATTGTATCTGTAGATCCAAAGGATAAAGTATATTATACGCTTAATGGAGAAATACCCACAGCTCTGTGGTATAAATATTCCTCTCCAATTGAGATAGAAAAAAATACGGTTGTTAATGCAATCGCTTTGCGTGATGGTTATTTGAGTAGCAATGTTGCCAGCAGGACTTTTTTAATAAATACTGATTATAAGCTGCCGGTTATCTCGTTGATAACTAATCCATATGGAATGTTTGATCATATCGGCGGAATCTATATGAATCCTTCAAGGAGAGGAGATATCTGGGAGAGAGAAGCCAGAATACAGTTTTTTGATAAAGATACTGCATTCTTTGAAGTTGATTGTGGTATAAGACTTCAAGGAGCTACGGGACGTTATGATGATAAAAAATCATTCCGGCTTTTTTTTAGAGAGAAATATGGAACGGGACGGTTGAAATATCCCTTGTGGGGAGAGGATGAAGTTGACAGTTTTAACAGGCTGCTATTGCATAGCGGTGGTGATGATCGTACTTCTGAACAGCATGGTACCCTGCTACGCGATGCCATATGTACAGAACTTTGGAAGAGGATGGGCGGGCTTAGTATAAGTAAGAAATTTGCTATGTTACATATTAATGCCGAGCCATGGGGGATATATAATTTTTGTGAAGATATTGATAAGGATTTTATTTGCGATCACCTTGGCTGGCAGGATCTTGATCTAATCCGTTTTAACTGGGGTGGATGGTATTTGGAGCATGGAGATTCTACCGAGTGGAAACAATTATTGAGAACACTGATCAATGCTGATGAAATGGATGATGTTTTATATGAATCCATTGCCAGCCAAATGGATATATTGAGTTTTACCGATCTCCAGGCCTTTATTCATTTTTCAGCATATTACAGTTGGGTGCGGGGTGTTTTTGTATTCAAGGAGAAACAGGCAAATGCACGTTGGCAATGGACAATATGGGATTTGGATCGGACTTTTATAAATTATGGTGATAATGTTTATTATTTGTACTATCCTATTAATCAGTCTGAAAATGACTGGCCTTATAAAATAATGTTGAAGATGCTGACCAATCCAAGGTATAAACAATTTTTTATTAACCGACTGTGTGATTTGTTAAACACTCATTTTCAGCCGGATGAAGTTTTAGGTTATGCTGATTCGTTGGCTTCTGTTATCCGGAATGATATAGCTGAGGATGAAGGGAGATGGAATGATGTCGCTGGCCAGTGGGAAAATAGCTGGGATAACTTGCGACAGAATCTCCTTAACAGAAATTCTACACTGTTTAGTCAGACCCGGGGATATTTTGGTCTGAAACATTCTGCAGTTATTAACCTGATACAACCGAAGGGACAAGGATATTATCAATTAAATACTCTTAAACTGGAGAGTTTTCCCTGGAAGGGATATTACTATCAGGATGTTCCTATTAGTGTGGAGGCTATTCCAGGCGAGATGTATGAATTTGAAGGATGGTTGCATCCGGCAGATTCTTTGAATCCTGTTATTACTGTGTTCCCCGGGGACGGTATGACTTTTCAGGCACTGTTCAATCTAAAAATTGATACTTCGTATTGTGAAAATTCATTGCGAATATCTGAGATCATGTATAAGCCCTCAGACAAAATGAATTCCGGCGATTGGCTTGAAGTCATAAACTGCGGACCGGATATTATTGATTTGAATTATTGGCAAATCAGTGACTCCGAAAAAAATCATATATATAAATTCCCTGCGGGGATTCTTATAAAGCCGTCTCAGTATTTTGTAGTATGTTGTGACAGTAGTTTGTTTGCCGGAATCTATCTTGGTATAAATAATTATATTGGTAATATGAACTTTAACCTGGGTAGGTGTGATAGGATCTCTCTGCATACACCTTTTGGTAATCCGGTTGACAGTGTAAATTATCAATCAGGTGCTCCCTGGCCTGATAGTGCTGACGGCATGGGGTATTCTCTTGAGAGGATCAATATTGAAGGTGATGGCAATCTGGATGAAAACTGGGGTGTATCATACAAAGTTGGCGGTTCACCCGGAGAACGAAGAGATTCGAGAGAAAACAGTAATGTTGACATTTTTAAGAGCACTTCTCCCGGGACTTTTCGCCTTTTCCCCAATTATCCCAACCCCTTCAATCCTGAGACTACAATCAGTTTTGACCTGCCTGTACCATGTACACTAAGGCTGGAGATCTTTGATGTACGTGGCCGTTTGGTGCGAACGTTGAAGCAGGAATTCATGGGAGTTGGCAAGCATCAGATAATGTGGGATGCCTGTGATGATCAGGGGCGCAACGTACTTTCTGGTGTGTACCTCTATCGGATTGAGGCGGGAGGGGCGTATTGCGCTGTGAAGAAGATGGTGCTAATGAAATAGTGATCGAATCATAAGGTTGTTACTATTAATTTATTTTGGAGGAATCATGTATCTCAATCAATTCCGAAGTTTTATCTTAGTTATTTATGTATTTTTTGTGTCGTTGATATATGGTCAAGTAATTTCAGATGTCACACAATCAGAAAATTATACTGTCCAGCTTAGTGATACTGGTTATTGGGATCCTCGATTTCTAATGCCGGAGTATATGCTTGACGGTGCAGCTTGGGCTGCTGCTATTGATGGGGATGATATATATGTAGGTGGTAATTTTAGAAGAGCAGGTTACATATTGGTCAATCATGTAGCACGGTGGGATGGTAGCCAATGGCATAATTTGGGTGGTGGAGTGAGCAGTGGAGTTGAAGCCATGGCTTTTCATAATGGTGAATTATATGTAGCGGGAATGTTCACAGAAGCCGGTGGCAAATCCATCAACAGAATTGCTAAATGGGATGGTACGGAATGGAATCCATTGGGAAGTGGAGTCGATGGATTGGTATTAGTAATTATCAGTCATGAAAATAATGTCTATATAGGTGGTGAATTCTCATCTGTCAGTGGAATACTCGCCCGAAATGTAGCCAAGTGGAATGGCTCTTCCTGGGAGACAATAGGAGAGGGAACAGATGATGTTGTGTTTGCACTCGCTTTTGATGGTACAAAACTTTATGCTGGTGGAAGAATTAAAAATGCTGGCGGGCAATCTGCAAATGGTATCGCAGTTTGGGACGGTAATGCCTGGAGTTCCATGGGCACCTTACCGGATGAAACAATTCATGTGAGTACTATGGCTTCACACCAAGGAAATTTATATGTAGGAGGGTGCTATCATGACGGTATGGGGGGGCAGCCTTCATTTGCTGGAATTAAGGATGCCAATTTAGTGATGTGGGATGGAAGTGAGTGGAGCTCTGTTGAGGGCGATTTTTCCAGAAGCGTCCAAGAGATCGCTTTTTATGGCGACATACTTTATGTCAATGATAGTAAACATATTCTGTCTTTTAGAGAAAATTCTATTTGGAATAAAATGATTAGCGGTACAAACATTGGTGCAGTCGATGCATTTGCTGCCGGACATAATACTCTAGCTGTGGGCGGTTACATCAATCATAATGAGATTGGTATTAATTTTGGTGTTTGGCACAAGGAAGCACCTGCTATCATCGCCGCAGATGATGCCAAGGCTACAGTAGCAGACCAGATCATTAAACTTTGGGTCTTGGATAATGATATATCACCTGGAGGGACTACATTCAATATTTTGAATGTTATTACTACAGGTATTGTGGGGCAAGTGGAATTCCATCAAGGCGATCGATTTATTACCTATATTCCAGATCCAAATTTTGAAGGTGTTGATATATTTCAATATCGTATCAAGGATGACAAAGATAATATAGCAACTGCAACCGTTCGAATCACAATACTCCCTATGCTTATTGATGGTGGTTGGATCGGTCTTGGGGCATATAATTCTCCCGATGAATCCATATTTAATATCTGTGTTCATAACGAGGCACTTTATGTGGGCGGTCGTTTTGATATGGCCGGTTCTATTGATGCCAATCATATTGCCCGTTGGGACAGTCATCTTTTCCATAAACTAGCTAAAGGTATGACAGGTGATGTATTGTGTATTGACTCCGGGAAATATGGGCTTTATGCTGCAGGAACATTTTTACAGGCCGGGAATGCAGTGACCAACCATATTGCCCGATGGGAAAATAATGTGTGGCATTCGTTGGGAATGGGAGTGAATGATAATGTTTATGCCATGGATGTCAGCTCTCACGGTACCTATGTTGGTGGTGCATTTACAGAGGCAGGGGGCATTACCGCCAGTCATATTGCCTGTTGGAAGGATGAGCAGTGGCATGCCCTTGATAGCGGTATTGACGGAAATATATCAACTATTACCGTATTTGAGGATAAGGTCTATGTTGGCGGACATTTTCAGATAGCTGGCGGTATCGAAGCCAACAACATCGCTCTATGGGATGGAATGGGTTGGTCTGCTTTAGGCAATGGCATTGGTGAAGACGGCTGGCAAGGTGAATTGAAAACAATCTATAACAGTGAAACTGGGCTTTATGTTGGTGTTTCAGAAAGAGATGGAGAACAGATACTTGCCAATGGTCAGTCTTTGAAAGTTACCACTATTTACAGATGGGACGGCCAGGTCTGGACAGAGTTACCCGGAAAGTTTATTAATGGTGAGGATGCTCCAGTTATCTGGACTTTATTGATAGATGACGGGAAGCTTTATGTGGGTGGAACGTTCACTAATCAACCTGTGCAGTTACAGGATGGAACAACAATGGAGCCGGAGATTGATGCCAATGGTATTGCTGTTTGGGATGGTATATCCTGGTCAAGTATGGGAAGTGGTATAAATGGCACTGTCTATGATATGATGATGTGGGACAATAAACTGTATGCAGCCGGCAGTTTTACCCGTGCTGGAGGATTGGAGGCGCATAATCTGTGTTACTGGCAATTCCCACTTCCCGGTTCAGCACCTATCGCTGTAGATGACGTCTTTGAAAATATTTGTGATAGTACAATAACTTTAAAACCGCTTGAGAACGACTCCGATCCGGATGGAGAAAATATTGTTATTTCACAGTGTTTAACCTCAGAAACCCAAGGGAGTATTATATTCCAGGATAGTGTCACGGTGATATATACATCGCCGCAGGGATTTACGGGCGAAGATCATTTTGATTATATTATTGCTGATCCCCTGGGACGGGTAGATACTGCCCGGGTAACCATTACAATGACAGCATTATCATCAGTAGAGAAATCCGGTAGGCCGCGGAGTTTTACTTTACGTCAAAATTATCCCAACCCCTTCAATCCTGAGACTACAATCAGTTTTGACCTGCCTGTACCATGTACACTAAGGCTGGAGATCTTTGACGCCCGAGGCCGTTTGGTGCGTACACTGAAAAATCTGGATTTAACTGCAGGTGTTTACAATTGCAAATGGAATGCCCTTAATGATAAGGGTGGACAAATGCCATCGGGGATGTATATATGTCGCCTTAAGGCAGGAGATTTTACTGCTGTAAGGAAGTTGGTGCTTGTGCGGTAGTACTGTCATATTCTGTTAATGAGCCTGCCTTTTACGTGGTGGGCTTTTTTTATTGAAACAATGTAACTTTATGCGATAAATGCAGTCTAAAATAGTGACACTATTTTAATTAAACGGAGGATATATGAAACGTGCAGTTGCGCTTGTTCTTTTGCTGGTCTTTGCCGGACTGGCCTCAGGACAAACACCCTTTTTCAAGGGTGATCTGAAAGCAGCACGGGATGCTGCCAAAGCCGAGGACAAACTGATCTTTGTCCATTTTGATTCTGATGGCTGAGGCGGATGCCGATTGCTGGGTCAGCAATATTTTACCAATCAACGTTATACCCCTTATCTTCAAGAACACTTCATTGTCATGACCATTGATCTGGATGAGAAGCCTGGCGGTACTTTGGCAGATCAGTACAAGGTGGTTTGGTTCCCATCCACACTTATCATCAAAGCTGATGGTTCTTTGTATGATATCATCAGAGGTTATGACAATAATCCTGATCACTATCATGCACATGTTAAAGATGTAGTTTCAGGAGATGCCAGCTTTGTAATAATCAATAAAAAGCATTATGACGCTCCTGAAAACATTCAATATCATTTTGATCTGGCATGGAAACAGCTGGATATGATATATCTGGATGAAGCTGAATTGACATTAAAGAATGTAGAAAAGCAACTGACGGCAAAGGGCGAAACACAAATTAAGCTGGATGAATTTGAGGTTCCCGGGCTAGAAGCAGTCTCTTTTGCCTATGGTATTTTAAAATACCGTGGTGGCCGTAATCCCAATGGACTTTTAGAATTCACTTCTACATATCCCCGGAGTGCGTTGCGGTTGAGGGCGGATACAAATCTGGCAGATGCGTTTGCACGCAGGGCACAGCATAAGAGTGCCGAAGCTTTTTTTGTAGGTGTCCGACAGCAGTATCCTGATAATGAAAATATGATGTTTAACTGTGTTCGCTATGCGGTTGCAACAGGTAAAGCATTGGCAGAGACAGAACCTATTGTTATCAGTTTACTGGCAAAGTATCCTGATAATGAAGGTGTATTAAAAAGTGCTACAGGTTTTTATCTCAAAAAAAATGATCTACCCAAGGCATATCAGTATTATGGTCCCACATTTGCCGAAAACATAATGGATAATGCTGCAGCTTTGAACGCCTATGCCTGGTATTGGGCAGAACGTAGTTTGAACCTGGACAGTGCTGAGGAGACTGCCAAGAGATCTATTGAACTTGACAACCTTGCCAATACATGGGATTCTCTAAGTATGGTGTATTGGAAAATGAAAAAGTATCAAAAAGCCATTGATGCAGAAGAAGAGGCTGTTAAGCTGGATGATAAACCTGCCTTTCGTGAGCAGATCAAAAAGATAAAAGCAGATATGAATCGCTAAAAATTAACATTGTGATATTCTTAAACCGCCATTATCATGGCGGTTTTTTTTATGCTTGCAGTTCTTTTTTAATTTTTTTATTATAGAGACTGGCATTATTCTCAACATGATGTACCGTAAGTTGGAATTTGGAATTTGGAATTTGAAATTTTTGTTGGTATTTGTGTTTTGTTTAGGGGGTAGTGTATGAATTTTCGTATTTGTATTTTCCTTATATTTATTACTTCATGCACAGCCAGGGGTACTGAATATTTTGTCAGCCCTGCAGGCAGTGATGTAGATGCAGGTTCTGAGGCTCAGCCCTGGCAGCACATACAATATGCAGTGAATATGGCAGTGCCGGGAGATACTATAACTGTGCAGGCCGGTATCTATCAGGAACTGGTTATTTTTTCCAGCTCAGGTTCAACAGATTCCGGCTGTATCACTTTACGCGCTGCACCGGGAAATCAGCCTGTATTGAATGGCAGCGGGCTGGCCGGGCAGACTGATGAACCGGGATTAATAAGGATAGAGGATCAATCATATATCCGTGTAATCGGTCTTGAATTATGTCAATTAATTACAGCTGATGATGATATTTTCCCTGCAGGCATCTGGATTACCGGTGCATCTCATCATATTGAGATCACTGACTGTCTGGTTCATCACATAGAAAATAATCATGATTCTGACGGCGGTGCTCATGGAATTGCAGTATACGGTAGTAAAACAGACTCTCTGCATCATATTACAATAGCTGATTGTGAAATTCGTGACTGTCGCCTGGGTTGGAGTGAGGCACTTGTTTTAAATGGTAATGTTTCGTGTTTTCAGATTACAGACAATAATATTTATGACTGCAATAATATTGCATATGACTTCATTGGCCATGAAGGAACATGCTCCAATTCCAATTTGGATCAGGCCAGGCATGGTCTGGTGTCAGGTAATATTGCCAGTAACATTGACAGCCGCCAAAATCCCGTTTATGGTGATGAACCCTCTGCCGGTGGTTTTTATGTGGATGGAGGACGGGATATCATTCTGGAAAGGAACAGGGCCACAGCATGTAATATCGGTATTGAAATTGCCAGTGAACATAGTGGAAAATCAAGCTCCGGTATTATTGTACGTAATAATATTTTAGATGAAAATCATGTTATAGGACTTTCCATGGGAGGCTATGACTCACACCGGGGGAGTACGACGGATTGCCGGATAGTCAATAATACCTTCTATCATAATAATATGGATGATATTGACTGGGGCATGGAATTCCAACTTGCCTGGTATTGTGCTGATAATAGAATCAATAATAATATATTTTTTACACGTTCCGGAGTGATTTGTATTAGCAATGACTCAGGAACAGGCAGCAATAATAGTTTTGACTATAACCTTTACTATTCAGAAGGTACAGCTTTGTGGATATGGCAGAATAATGAAGTGTCTTCCTTTCAGCAGTTTAAAACCGTCAGCTTTCAGGAGGCTAAAGGACAATGGGCAGAACCATTGTTTACAGATAGCGGGGAGATTGGATTTATACCTTCATCCGGATCTGCTACTATTGATACCGGTCTGGATTTGGGTAGTATCATTCTTGGAGAAATAGATTATCTAGAGAATGCCCGGCTGGCTGGCAGTGCTCCTGATCTTGGTGCAATAGAGTATCAAGGCAATACAGTGGTTGAGGCAAACTCTAATACATCCTCTTGGTGCAGTCTTTGGGCAGCTCCCAGTCCATTTTCAAGTTCAGTGCGTTTTATAGTTAATTTGCCAGTATCAGCGGAGCTTGTGGGGTATCTTTATAATGTTCGTGGCCAGGTGGTAAAAACGTGGGTAGAAAGCAAATTTGGGTTGGGCATACATTATTTTTCCTGGAATGGTAAATATAATAATGGTACACCGGCCCCTGCTGGAATTTATCTGTTTCAACTTAGAGATAAGTCCGGATCAACTGAAGAGGTACGTGTTGTGCTGGTGCGTTAGGCGTTCTGTTGTTGATAGTGTATTGCTTTATTGTTTCCAAATGTGCCGGCTTGCAATTGATTGGTTTTTTTCGTATTCTAATATTATTATTGTTGAAATTTTTTATTATACTAATTTGGCGAGGTTCTGTTGAAAGTAAAAACTGCCCCAAGCATATTTAATGATGTCATAGGTCCGGTAATGCGCGGTCCATCCAGTTCACATTGTGCAGCAGCCTTAAGAATTGGACATATTGCAAGAGATTTAATGGGGGGCAGGATTGATTCGGTTCATGTGCAATTTGATCCCCGGGGTTCACTGGCAACAACACATACTTCACAGGGTTCGGATATGGGCTTATTCGGTGGTTTAATGGGTTGGGAGGCCACTGATGAAAGATTGCCGTATTCAGCAGAAGCTATTGCTGATGCTGGCATTGAAATTTCAATTCAGATCAAATCTTTTAATGCGCCACATCCAAATACGTATATGTTAAAGCTTATTAATTCGGATTCAGAACATGAAATTGTGGCACTCTCTACAGGTGGTGGTATGATAGAGGTCATTGCCATTGATGGTGTGGCCATGACTATGATTGGTGATTATTTTGAGACCATGGTGGCTATAAAGGGACCTGTAGAATCACTTGTGAAAACAATTAAGGAAAACGCGGAAAATGATGGTGTCTTTGTCCTTGAAGGTCAGTGGGTGGAGGTCAAATCTCAAACTCCGTTAGATGTAAAGCTTATACAAACTATTAAACAGTTTGAGCAGGTTAAAAGCATTCACATAATAAATCCTGTACTGCCGGTATTATCACATAAAAATTTATCTGTACCATTCATAACAAGTCAAGGTATGATACAATCTGCAAAAGCCGGGGAATCACTCTGGGAACTGGCAGTGCAGTATGAATCACGCAGAGGTAATATTACTCATGATCAGGTATTGATGAACATGAGAAAAATAGTTCAAATTCTGGATAAATCTGTGGCAAGTGGTCTGCAAGGTACTGATTATAAAGATCGTATTCTTAAGCAGCAATCAGACTCTTATCAACTAGCCATGAGCCGGAGTAAATTGTTGGATACAGGCATTTTGAATCTGATAACGCTTTATATAACGGCACTTATGGAGATGAAAAGCAGTATGGGAGTTATTGTAGCTGCGCCTACTGCCGGGTCCTGCGGAGGATTGCCGGGAGCTGTACTGGCTGCCGCAGAAAAACTTGGTTACTCTGTGGAGGAGAAGGTTAAGGCGCTGTTAGCAGGTGGGATGATAGGTGTATTTATTGCTGAACATGCCACCTTTGCTGCTGAAGTAGGCGGGTGTCAGGCCGAGTGCGGTGCCGGATCAGGCATGGCTGCTGCTGCTCTTGTTGATCTAATGGGAGGTAACGTTGAAGAGGCTGTAACGGCTGCATCTTTAGCACTTCAGAATACATTTGGAATGACCTGCGATCCAGTGGCCAACCGTGTGGAAGTGCCGTGTCTGGGCAAGAATGTCATGGCTGCGGCCAATGCCGTAACATGCGCTAATATGGCATTGGCCGGATTTGATGCTGTAATTCCTTTGGATGAAGTAATTGAAGCCATGCATGTAGTAGGGATGTCCCTCCCGGCAGAACTTCGTTGCACAGCACTTGGTGGATTATCAGTGACAGACTCGTCAAAAAGAATTGAAAAAAAATTGGCCTGTTAATTAAAAAAAAGTACATCCAACACCGGGTGTTACTGGAACACCCGGTGTTGAATGAATCTTATTAAGGTGTAGCAAACCGCCATAAAAAGTGATAGATGGGTACCAGCGTCTCAAACTCATTGAGTAGGTGATCAGCAAAACCTGGTAAATAAACCTGCTCCATACTTTCACCCTCACAAGAAAAGTATATAGATTTCTTTTGCAGCCATGCTTGAATTCCTTGAGGCTGATCAGGAGCTTGAGGCCTTTTATATTCTTCACCACCCAGAATAAAATGAGAATGGCCGGCTTGCCAGTTGAGAACTGATTGAAAATCTTCAGGCCGCTCTCTTATATATTCTCTCAAGCCATCCATTGTATTCCTGTTGGCCATGTAGAATCCCATTCCATACCACCATCGATCGGCGTGGATTTCCATGAAAAATCCAGGGAAAGCCTGCCAGGGCTTGTAAGGTCGCTTGAAGGCCACCCACAGGTGAGATCGAAATGGTGATTTATCTTTTGAGAAACGCGTATCACGGTAGATCCTTGCTATGGTTTTTCCAATTGCAGGCCGGATTTCCAGTTCAGGATCAATGGCCTGCATGCCAGGTGCCATGGCTGTTACCAAAGCTCTGAACGGATTTAAAACATGTGCTTCATATTGATCACGATGTGCTTCAAACCATGATCTCTCATTGTTCATTGCAAGTTCATTGAAGAAATGGCTGGTTTCCGGTGAAAAGCCTTTAAACGAATCAGATGTCATACTATACCTCAATGGATTATTGTCTTATAGCTATTCAGGAAAATAACAATATACATTCCTCCAAAATCCAATTCAATTTTAATTAATGATTGACTGCATACTGCTTTTTTTAAATCGTATTGAGAGATTATACAGTTCAAATGGACTGGTCTGTGTCATCAGAATACCAAACATATGCTCTTTGGGATCAATAAAGAAAAATGTGTTGTATATACCGGCCCAGGAGCCTGTACCCACAGATCCAATCTCACCATTGATGCCAATATCTTCAACAATTGCCATTCCTAAACCGAAACCGGTGCCTTTAGTAAGCCAATTATGATCAATTCCATTTAAATGGTTGGCGAACATCAATTCCACAGTTTTGGAACCTAAAATTCGGTTACCCTCAAGAATCCCTTCATTGAGGAGCATCTGGAGAAAACGAGCATAGTCTGATGCAGTAGAGGTAAGTCCACCACCGCCGGAGAGGATTGCCGGTTTCTTTAGAAAGCGACTTTTAGTCGCACGTTCACTCAGGATCAATCTTCCCTTTTCAGCTTTATATAAATTAGGCAGACGTAGTATATCATGCTGATCTACCCAAAAGCCGGTATCCAGCATTTTTAATGGATGGAGAATCTTGTCATCAATGAAATTGTCCAGAGTCATGCCGGAAAAATACTCAATGAGATATCCTATTATATCGGTTGAATAGCCGTATTCCCATTTTGTGCCGGGCTGCCAGGCCAGAGGCAATTTAATAAGTTCCAAAATAAAATTTGATAAATCGCCACTATACATATTGGGTCCAGCACGGGTAATTAATGAATCAATATGGTTGTAACCAAAAGCATATGTCAGGCCTGATGTATGGCGGAGTAAATCACGAATAGTCATTTCATGCTTCTGCGGAAGATAATCCAGGCCGGAGCCATCCTGCCTGGGAACTGCTACTTTGCAGGATTTTAACTCAGGTATAAAATTTGAGACAGGATCATTTAGGTTGAAAAAATCTTCTTCGTAAAGAATCATAAAACCTACTGTCGTAATAAGTTTTGTCATAGATGCGATACGGAAGATTGCATCATCTCGCATGGGAATATTGGCTTCAATATTCATATGCCCGAAGGATTTGAAATATGCCGTTTTCCCATGGCGGCCTACAAGAGCTACAGCACCTGCCAACTCCTTCTTATTAATGTGATTGAGCAGCATCTTATCTATACGCTTGAGACGTTGCTTGTCCATTCCAATAGAAGAAGGTTTTGCAGTTGGAAGCCCTTGAGCCTGTAGATTTGTAGATAAGGTCAGACAGATTAATCCAATAAATGTTGCTCTAATCAGATTGTTTTTCATTTTCTTTTTATCCTTTCAAAATAGTTGCTCTTCAGTAGATTCTAGATTATGCAGGATATGTCGCAGATCATCATCAAAACGCTGCATTTGTTGTGAATTGAAACCATTATAATATATTTTTCCCATTTTGTCTGATATATGATCATACTGCTGTTGCAGGTCTTTATCTTTTTGTGTGCGCCAGATAAGAATTTTTCTACGGTCGGTTTTTGATGCAACTCGTCGTATATAACCTGCATCCTCAAGACGGTCAAGCATGCTTGTCAATGTGGATTTTCTCAGGGAGGTCTGCTTTGCCAGTTCCTGAATAGGGACGCCGTCGGTCTGCCAGAGAACAAAGAGAATGCGTCCCTGTGCCGGATTGATTTCAATGTTTTCATCGCGCAGCATACGGGAAAAAATACGGCTTGAAGTTTGATGGATCTTAGCCATGAGAAAGCCAGCTTGATTGATCTTCAAATCACTTGCCCCGCTAGTAGTTCTAGATCTTAAACTTATAGGCACATATGTGCTGGCTTCAAGTCTCTCATCCCCGGCTTCGCCAGAAGTCTTAAAGCTACTGTCTCTGGCGGTGGATCGTTTATTCTGTCTACTCATAATATTGTCTCTAATGCAAATGTAGTTTTTTTATTATCAAACCAGCACTCAGATAATACCGGTTCCATGATCAGGAGGCTGTGGTTGGGGTCTAATGCACCCTGTGGGTAAAATAGCCTCCAGTCTTCATGGAATATGCCATGACGTATCTTGTTATCAGTTGTCACTTTCATTTCTCCCAGAAAAGTAATGCCTTTAAACTCACCTGGAACTGCGTAAAGTACAGATGCTTTTGGATTTTTTATCAATTGATGTACTTTAGCTGAATTGGTTGTTGTTGTAAATAATACTGTATGCGCTGACAGATTTTTATTAATCCACTTTGCCTGCACGGGGTACTGTTCAAGATTACGCAGATTGTTCATTGCCCGAATCAGAGGCTGTCCTCTGTCATCCAACGTAGACAGATAACATGCCTGTGCACGCTTTAGAATATCTTTTGCTAATGTTTTGAATTCAAGATGAGTCATTTTCGGTTTTCTGCTTTAAGAAAAAGACCGGCACCCAATTTTGAACCTTTTGTTCCAGGCTTGACATGCAGATAATTTCTTGGTAAAGGGGCATCTATACCATGATCATTGACCAATTCGATATTTCCTGACTTTATCACCTGGACTTCTTTATATATAATCTCAGGTCCTGTAAGGCTGAGTTTAAAACCATCACCGGACTGTCCTGAATAAGTTTTAAAGTCTGTGATTATGCAATTTGAGAGCGAGTAGTTACGGGAGGCACCAGCATCACGCATCCATACATACTCGGCACCATCTATAATGTTGTGATGAAATAAAAGATCGGTCTCGGTATCACAGACCCAAATGGCTGATGTGTAAGCATCGTGTATAATGCAGTGATGCATGGCATTTCCTATAGATTTTCCGCCTTCAGCACGCCAGAAGACAACTGGATTTCTACAACGGTAGAATATACAATGGTCAACAACTGTTGCATGTCCGTTGGAAAGAATGCCAACGTTTGATGTTACGCCAGCTCTGTCCATGACAAATGCACATTGTGTAATGTGAAGGTCAGTTAGAGTTTTTCCATATCTGGCAATAGGGTAGTGCCAGATCGTGGGTACAGGGCTGCCAAGGAATTTGATTCCCTTAATTGTTACATGACTTGTCTCTATCTGAATTGCTGTCAATTCTTGGGGAGAACCAGAGAGCTTCCATTTTTTTGGTATTTCTGTGGAGATAATAATCGGCATATCCTGGTGAGTCCAGGCTGTATCATCAGGCAGGATGTGAGCCTGAATTGTCAGACGCTGACTTTTAGAATAGCGGTGGTTGCTTTTGAATAATACTGTTTGTTCTATATGATATAGTCCGGGGGCGAGAATAAGGGTACTTGTACCCTGTGTATCAGAATTATTGATGAGCTTTGCAGCTTTTGTCAATGTTTTGAGTGGTTCTTCTAATGTGCCGGGCTTGGTATCGTCACCAATAAGAGGGTTGATATAAAGTGTCTGAGTTTTAGCAGTTAATGCAATGAAGAGTACAATAAATGTTATTTTGAGATACATAAGGATCGTTCCTTTATTTTAGTTTGATATCAGATAGTACGATATAGAACTAAAAAAGTCAAGGAGTATTTCGTATTTTTTTAGTATCTGTATTGTTTTAGATAATCAATATAGTATTAGTAACTTGCATTTGATCTGTATTTGTTGTATAATAAATACAATAAGTATTTGATCACATGTAAGTGCCTATCTGTATAAAATTTTAATAAAAATATCAGTCCCTATAAATTCGCCAATATTTTTTTCCTCAAAGTAATTATAGAACTTTTTACTCTGGCTGAACTGTAGTATCCTATGATTCTTTATGTTTTGATACAAGGAGGGTATTGTGTCCGAAATATCAGTTGGTGTCGGTAAAAGTATGAAGAAAGATTCTTTTGAAGCTGGCAATGAAGCAGCGTTTGAGGCATTAAAAATGCACAAGGCTGCTCCTGATGTAGTCATAGTTTTTGCAGCTACATGCTTTAACCATAAACAACTATTAGAGGGCATTATCTCGGTTACAGGAAATATCCCTATGGTTGGAGGGACAACGGCAGGAGAAATATCTACTGTGGGTTTTTCAGAACAATCTGTTGTTTTAATGGTAAGGTGTATAAAAATGCTATGCCGGGATTAATGATAATTGGAAAAAATTATAATACAGGTATTGGAGTTAGAAGTGGTTTTGAATCTATTGGAAATCGCTTTTACTGTACAGAAGCTCAAGGTAATACAGTAATCAAATTTGATGATGAGTCTGCTCTTGGGTTATATACATTGTTTTTAGGTGAGGAAAGGGCTAAAAGACTCCCTGGAACATATTTGGAGTACCCATTTGGTCTTATCGATGATAAAGTATCTATATAGGATGAAGAATATTTTCAATTACGATGTGGCTTATCCGGTGATAAAGACAAGGGTATGATTACCCTGGCCGGTTCGATTCCGGTTGGTAGCGCCATAACCCTGACCACAGCTACCAGAAGAGATATTATTGACGAAGCAAAACATGCAGCTGAACAGGCAGTCGAGAGTCTTTGTGGAAGTAATCCGGAGTTGATATTTATGTTTAGCTGTGTTGGTCGAAAGTTGGTACTTGGCCGGCGTACTCAAGATGAAGTAGACGCAGTAAAAAAGATTTTTGGTTATGATGTGCCTTTGATTGGTTTCTACACATATGGTGAAATTGGCCCGATAAACAAGCTGAAAAAAGGTTTTGAGATGAGCAAATTCCATAACGAAACAGTTGTATTGTGGGCTTTAGGGAGTCGGAATTGAATGATAATTAAGTGTATAATGGGGCAGTGTGCAGGTGTGGAAATCATGCTGTACGTGATAGTTAATTTTATATTTTTTAATAGAGGCTTTATATGCAGGTTCTTGCCAAAAAAGAATTAGAAGCCAGAATTTATGAATTAGAATCAAACTAAAGACTGATATTGGAGATGTTTCCCTTGGTATTGATATAGCAGTTCCCTGTGGATTGATAATTAATGAACTCGTTTCAAATTCATTAAAATATGCTTTTCCTTTATCATTTAAAAGTTCGGGTGAGATAAAAATTTATCTTCATCCGCATATGTCTGATATGGCTGAATTAATTGTGCAGGATAATGGTGTTGGTCTTCCCAAAGATATAGATATTCATAAAACAGAATCTTTAGGTATGCAGTTAATTATTATTTTGACGAATCAAATTGGTGGTAAACTTTTAGTGAAAAGGCGAAGTGGAACAAAGTTTATTATTCGGTTTAAGTTATAATTAAAAATTAAGGAATAATTTTTGGATTTATGTCATTTGAGTAAATGGTTGAAGGGAAATAGTCATATTACAGGTTATATTCCGGGTTTTTTCCTTGTTGTAGCAATAAGTTTTCTTGCTAAAATGGGGGCAGTTTATATACCTGTCGGATCGGTGGTTTTAGCAATTTTATTGGGAATACTAACAGGTAACCTTTTACGTATTGACAAAATATTTTATAAAGGGATTGATTTTGCAGAGAAAAAATTTTTGGCAGTAGCCATTATGCTTCTTGGTCTCCAGTTAGATGTCAGTATATTGCGGGATTTGGGATTAAAAAGTCTTATGTTAATTGTACTTATTGTTTTTACTGCAATAGGCTTTGCTTACCTGCTAGGTAAAGTTTTTAAAATTTCTACGTCATTTTCCCTGCTTCTAGGTATTGGAAATGGAATTTGTGGTTCTTCAGCTATTGCCGGAGCCGCTCCTCTTCTAAATGCCAAAGAAGATGAGACCGGACTTTCAATTTCAATTGTTAATTTTCTTGGTACAGCCGGAATATTTTTGGTGCCGCTAGTTACTGGTCTTCTTTTACGAGATTTTTCAGTAAAGAGCGGAATGTTAATAGGAGGGACTCTTCAGGCTGTGGGACAGGTGACAGCCGCGGGTTTTGGTGTAAATGATGAAGTAGGCAGAATTGCAACTATTATTAAAATGGGACGGATTTTAACACTCGGACCGGTTCTTTTATTACTAAGCTTTATATATAAACGCAACACTGAAAAGTCAATAGGACGCAAATTCCCTATTCCTGGTTTTATTCTTGGTTTTATTATTTTGGCAATTATAGCAAATTGTCATTTAATCCCTTCAGGTTTTCTGCCTATTCTCAAAAGAATCAGTAAGGAATTTCTTATAATGGCAATGGCAGGTGTGGGACTCAAAATTTTATTTTCCAGTATTGTGAAACAGGGGCCAAAAGCTCTTTTATTGGGAGCAATTGTATTTATTATGCAAGTAAGTGTGGGTGTTTTATTTATTATATGTTTTTGTTAGAAGAATTGTGTTCCTTGTTGGATATTGGATATTTATCTTTTGAAGTAAAATCACGTTAATGACTTCGGGTGTTGCCATAGTAGTGTAGGAACATGAAGAGGCTAAAAGATGGCTCCCTCGTTGTAAAAGTCAAGTAATTCGGGAGCAAATGACAATAGGCCGCCCTCATTGGGCGGCCTTTGATGTTTATTAATTAATTTCCTGTGGTGTTGCCTGTGCGACAACCGCTGTTACACTTTAGCCCGAAGTTTTAGAATTGATAAAATGCATCTTTGGAGACGTTGTGAATGGAAATTGTCCTTTCAACCACGCTATTGATCTTGCCCGGCGGCATTGGTAAGGCAGATTCAGCAATAACCAACTCCACCATGGTTGCCTTCTGCATCCATTGATTGTTCAGGCTCTTGGCGATATCCCCCCAATAATGTGAACTGCCCACGGCGATGATTTCCAGGTCTGGCATGGGGTGCATGATCATCTTGAAGGCACTGCTGCCCGAGTCGTATCCGATGAGTGCGCAGGGGTGCCCGTTCTCTACGGTCAGTCCCTTGAAGGCCAGGATGATCTCGCCGTTCCTGAAGAATGAGCCCTCGGCAATATGGGATCCCAGGTTAGTGGGCGGCTGGGAGAACGCGGCGGCGTGAACGACTTTATCACCGATGACGTTCAGGTCCTGAATACCGTGACCGTCGGTTGTGGGATCAGCGAATATAGTGCAGAAGGCATGGAAGTCGATGAAGGCATTGTATATGTGATAGGCCTTGTCAAAGGGCAGGGCCTGCCCCTTGTCGTCCTGGATGTTTTCGAAATGGCCGTGATCAATGCCTAGGACATGGCCCTGGTTGTCGTATCCCGATTCTGGCAGGACATAGGTCCAGTTTTTGAGCACAGGAATTTGCAGGATGACAGAGTCGCCAGGGCTGATAGTAAAACGTACACAGCGGTATCCATCGCCTGTCCCATGCTTGTTGATTTTCGGATCAAACATGAGGAGCAGCTTGTAGACGTCGGTGCCCAACCGGGTCCCATCCAATGCCAGGGTTGTCAACCGGGACTCCATGACGAAGTACTGCGCTTCATGGACGTGGGGAGCAGCCAGATCGAATTGGCGGTCCAGCAGGCCGGTGTCCACAGACTGAGAGTGGGTGGCCGGTGCATGGAGGAGAAGCGGAACCACCACAAACAAAATGAATCGAAAACTTTTCATAGGTTGCCTTTCTGTTGATCAACTATTTTTTGCAGGTTGTCGATGTACTGGATGAACCGGGTCCGGCCTTGCTCTGTCATGGAACAAAGTGTCTTGGGTTTCTTGCCCTGGAAAGTCTTCTCGATCCGGATGTATCCGGCGGCTTCCAGTTTGCTGAGGTGCGTGCTCAGGTTGCCGTCGGTGGCCTTGACAGACTCCTTCAGATATGCGAAATCGGCGCTTTGAACGGCCGCCAGCACAGAAAGAACCGCTAGCCTGATGGGAGTGTGGATCACCGGATCGAGGTCCATGATCCGCTCCTCGCTCATGGGGTGCTCCGTCTTCTGTACTGTTTGTTCAGTATGTAACCGGGAAGAATCCATCCCAAGAGGATAACGGCCACCATGATCACGGTTTGATACGGTCCCTTTATCACGGCCATGAGACAGGCGCCAATCCACCATGCCGCGCTGCTCCATTGCATGAATCGTAATTCCAGCAAAATGCCGGTGACATACAGCCCGATGCCCATGAGCATAGAGACCAGGATCGGCACTGCAGTCATGGGGTAGAGGTGAACAGCAGGAAAGAAAAAGACGATCAACAGGGCCGTGAAACCACAGGCCATCCACACATGCCAAAAAACGATCTTGGCATAGGTTTTTACTTTTTGGCTCTCCCTGGCACCGATCCGGTAGCCTATGACTGCATTGGCCACCGTCATCAAAATTAATGTTGGAGTTGTCCATTGTTTCAGGTCAAGATTTTCGAGGATGGCTATGGCCACGGTTCCCAGAAGGGAGATAATTCCAATGAAGATGAAAAAATATCCCGATTGGGCGGTGTCTCTCCGGGTTTTTTCGATCATCTGCTTGATCAGGGTGAGATCTTGTTGGATTTGCTGGTCTGTCATGGGGGCTCCTTTGTGCTGAAATAATTATATTGCAAAGTACTTTGCATTTCAAAGTACAATATCAATGGCATGATGTCAATGGTTTTTTTTCAGAATCTCCGGGAGGTTGAGGATGTGGGAACGAGAAAGAAGCGAAGAGAGAATATCGAAGTAAACCATACTTCATGATTCGATATTCCTTGTTGGATATTGGATATTCATCTTTTGAAGCAAAGAGAGAATAACGAACCGCAGAACACCGAATGCTGAATATCGAAGTAAATTATACTTCATGATTCGAAATTCCTTGTTCGTCATTGGATGTTTATCTTTTGAAGTAAAAAAGGCTGCCCATTTTTGTCATTTTCAAGAGCGAACCGCCCGGAAGGTTAACTGAATGATCTCTTTCAATGCATTGAATCTAATTGCTCGGCAGTTCTTTTTGCTTGTTTTTTCATTATTGGTAGAAGTGAACGTAATGCTTCATTAACTGAATCATGATCTGGGAAATATTGGACTACATCAGGGTCAATAACAATTACATTTGTACCATCTGCATATCTTTAGGAATATTTCCCCTTGATGCCATCAGTAAAATTATATTCATCTAACATATCTGGGTCATTCTGCATTGTTTATTGGAATCCCATTCAAATGATAACATTTACGTACTCGTTCCTACGATCTTCGCTCCCACAGGGGATAAAATGGGAACGCTCTGCCAGACGCTCCGCGTCGTGTTTCACATCTTTGCAATTAATATCACCTAAATTTGCCATGAAAATCCTTGCCACTGTGAATAAAATAGTGTATAATAGTATAAAAAGGATGCGTCATGCCTAAAACAATAACATTAAGAGTCAATGACCAGATTTATAATATGTTTCGCACGGCTGCAGAAGGCGTGCACAGGCCCATTTCAAATTTTATAGAAGTCGCTACTATTTCTTATATTACAAATGAGAAAGTAGTCTCAGATTTTGAAATGGATGAAATAATGGCCGATGAATCGCTGGTAAGCAAATTGAAACAAGGTGAGTCTGAAATTCAAAAAGGGAATTACAACATTGTTGAATAATTTCAGAATTGCTGAGACAGACTCATTCCAAAAGGAAATAAATCGTCCGGAATTCCAAAAACTTTACAAAAAAATCAAGAACTATGTATACCCTCAGATAAAAAATAATCCATATTTTGGAATTAACATTAAAAAACTAAAAGGCGAATTTTCTGATTTTTATAGATATAGAATTGGCAATTATAGACTTTTTTATAAAATAAACAATGAAGATGTTATCATTTTTATCGTGACGATTAAACATAGGAAAGAATCATATAGATAGTCCCTGCTATAAAGACCTGCTTAAAAATGACGTGGAATTCCAACACCGGGTGTTACTTTGGTAACACCCGGTGTTGGAATTTTTTGAAGCGAAGAGAGAATATCGAACCGCAGAACTCCGAATGTCGAATTTCGAAGTAAATCATACTTCATGATTCGATATTCCATGTTCGACATTGGATATTCATCTTTTGAAGTAAAAAAGGCTGCCCATTCGGGCAGCCTTTTGTCGTTTTCAAAATAAATTTATATCCCTGAAGGAATAGGCGGATGCTTGGGCCATTTGATCGGATCAGATTTGATCTTTTTCATGACCTCTTCCAGCGCTTTCAGCAATTGTGCATCTTTGCCTTTGGCCATCTCTGCCGGATGGTTGTCGATGATGATGTCCGGGGTGACGCCTTCGTTCTCCACAATCCATTTGCCTTCGGGGTGATAGATGCGGTAGTCGGGTGCGGTGAGACCGCCGCCGTCCATGAGGCTCATGAACATGGAGACGCCAACCAGGCCGCCCCAGGTGCGGGTGCCGATAACCGGACCCATCTTGAAGTACTGGAACTCATCTGGCAGCTCGTCGCCTCCTGAGCCTGCCTGACGATTTGTAATTAGAGCCATGTGGGCGCGCACGCCGTAGAATGGACTCATCTGGTCGTGGGAGTGCCTGCGGGTCCAATAAGCGTGGGGCCGGCCCATGAGGCGTTGCAGGAAGATGACAGGATCCAGTCCACCGCCGTTAAAACGGCCATCGATGACAATACCCTTTTTATTCGATAAGCTGTAGAAATATTTGGGGAATTCTGCAGCTGACCCATTAAAGGTATCGGGCATATGCAGATAGCCCACATCGCCGTTTGAAGCTTTATCGATGACTTTACGGTTGTGCTCTACCCAGTCGCGGTAGCGCAGTGTACGTTCGTTTCCAGCGGTCATGACGGTGACGATGCGTGCACCGGCCATGGTGGGTGTGTCGTTGACCACCAAGGTCACCTGCTTACGGGCCAGGTTATCAAAGTAACTGTAGAAGTTGCGGTCAGCGGTAACATCCACGCCGTTGACTTTGAGAATGTAGTCGCCAACGCGCACGTCTTTGCCGGGGCCGGTCAGGGGACCGGTGGTGCCGCGTGTCCAGTCAGCCACATCGTAAATTTTGGCGATGCGGTAGCGGTTCGCTTTGGTGTCTACATCGTAATCGGCGCCCAGGAGGCCAACGCCTACGCGGCTGCCACGACGGCGTCTGTCGCCACCGAAGACATAGGTATGAGAGGTGTTGAGTTCGCCAATCATCTCACCGATGAGATAGCCTACGTCCTGACGGTTGGATGCAAAGGGCAGGAGGCGGCGGTACTTGTCGCCAATGGCTTTCCAATCCAGACCATGCATGTTGGGATCGTAGAAGAAGTCCCGCTCCATGCGCCAGGCTTCGTTGTAAAGCTGCGCCCATTCTTTCACGGGATCGATGAGAATTTTAAGATCACGCAGATTCAATGCTTTACCTGGATTCTTTCGCGCACTGGCAGCAATGATGCCCACGCCGTTGTTTTTTGTGTAAGCAATGGCACTGCCATCGGCGGAGATTTTGTAACGGCCAATGCCGTCAATCACAGTTTCTTCCTTGCGCTTACCAAAGTTGTAAGCTTTGAGGTCCATGTCTGCGGGTACGCGGAATTCGAAACGGTTGAAGTCGCCTTCATCGCGATTCATATAGAAAAGCACGTCCTTGCCAGCCTGCAGATAGCGGTAGTTGCCGCGGTCCAGGGGCAGCATTTCAATGCGGTCGGAGATACCCTTAAAATCGATGGGCATCTCATCCCATATAACCTCTTCGGCTTTCTTCCCGCCTTCCTCGTCACTGCGTAGAGGCTGAATGGATTCGCCGTTTTTATGCAGTGTTACTGCAAAAATGCCGGTAGTTTTTTTATAGACCAACTGCCACTCAAAATCACAATAAGTGGGTGAGAAACGACGATTGGATACGAAAAATAAATGACGACCATCAGCAGAGAATGCAGGATGGAAATCATTAAAGATGTCGGCACTCACGCGGTGGTTTTTGCCGGCAGCCATATCGTGAATCCAGACCTGGGTGACCCACTGGTCGTTCATCTTGGAGTAAGCGATGTACTTGGAATTGGGCGACCAGGTGAAGTCGTAGATGGGTTTCAGGTCCAGGGATACATCCACATGTTCATAGTCGGCTTTATCGATTTTAGTGATCTTCTTGGTGGCCACATTGATGGTGAAGAGTGTGAGCGTCTCATCCGTGTAGGCCAATATCTTGGAATCAGGCGACCAGCGCAATGTGTGGCGGTAGCCTTTTTTGAAACCGGTCAGCTTAACGGCTGGAATCTGTCCCTTGGCATCGATGGTGAAGAGGTTGTATTCACCGTTACGGTCTGAGAAAAAGGCCACTGTGCGGCCATCGGGGCTCCAGACAGCGTCTTTGTCGTGGGCACCGCAATCGTCAGAAAGATTGCGGGTGGGGCCGTGTTTTACCGGTACGGAAAAGATTTCGCCGCGTGCTGTGATCAGGGCGCGTTTTCCGCCGGGTGAAATATCAAAGCCCTTCACTTCGTCGGAGACATCGGCCCAGGCCGGGCGTGTTTCAGGGGCATCGGCATTTATCCGGATATCAATTTTTTTGGTTGAACCTGCTGCCACGTCCAGAACCCACAGTTCGCCGCCATGTTCATAGATGACTTTGCCGCTGCCTTCGTTGGCGAAACGGGCATCATATTCGGTGTGGTTGGTGAGTTTTTTCGTCTCACCGCTGACTGGATTCACGCTGAAAAGGTTGAGCACGCGGTCGCGGTCTGAAGCAAAAACGATAACATCGCCGACCCACATGGGATTACGGTCGGTGGCTTCGTTATTGGTAAGGTTTATATCTTCATTGGCTTTAAAATCGTATAGATATATCTCCTGTGCCAAACCGCCTCTGTAGCGTTTCCAGGTGCGGCCTTCACGGGCCACTTTATTATAGGCTATCTGGGTGGCATTCGCATTAAAGCTGCCCTGGGCGGCTTCATGCATGATCAACGGCCGGGCATCGGTACCATCGGGACGGATGGTCCAGAGCCGGTTGTACCGGAAATGGTCACGGCCGGAGTTAAAGATGATTTTGTTCTCAGTAGGATGCCAGCCCACCAGGTTGTCGCCACCGGGATGAAAGGTGACGCGGCGGATGTTGCCGCCATCGGTATTCATGATGTAGATGTCATTATTGCCGTCGTAGCTGGCATTGAAAGCAATGAGTTTGCCATCAGAAGAAATCTGGGGGTTTGTCTCTGTGCCGTCATTTACAGTCAGACGGATAGCTACGCCACCGTTGGCATTGACTTTCCACAGGTCTGCCCCGTGGGAGAAGACAATCATGTCGCCATGAATGTCGGGTTGACGCATCAGCGGACGGGCATTTGTGGCCCAGGCTGTTGAAGCAAAGGCCAGAAGCCCCAGCATCGTCAGGATAAAGCGTTTACGCATGTTTTGCTCCTTCGTTGGTTTTAGATAAATATCTTTTTAGATAATTTTTAACAAAGTCTGTCACTGCGAGCGGCTCCCGCTCTGTGGGAGCGGCGCGGCAGTCCCCTAACGGTCCAGCGGGGACGCAGAGCGTAGGAACGAGAACTAACGAGAACTAAACCACTGAACACACTGAATACACAGAATACACAGAATTGCAATTTTTTAAAGGAGTGAAATTCACTTTTCAGTGTTTTCTGTGTATTCTGTGGTTTCATTTAATGAATATGCTCTTTTCGTCATCTAAGATTATTTGACAATCACATGTTTCGTCGATCGCGCCATCATGGCCTCAACTTCGGCTACGGTCCTGGGGGCTGCGGCAGAGAGATTTCTATAACCTTCGGCTGTTACCAGTAAGTCATCTTCAATACGCACTCCGATGTTCATGTAGCGTTTTACGGCTGGTTCAATCACCTGAATAAATGCTTCCACATCAGCACCGGCGCGTCGTGCCCGCTGTCTGGCCAGTTCCAGCGTTGCTTTCCCAACGTAAATCCCCGGCTCAACAGTGAACACCATGCCGGGTTCCAGAGGCATGGGCTCACCCTGGGTGTTACGGCGTCCGCCCACATCGTGTACATCCAGACCCAGCCAGTGGTTAGAGTTGTACATCATGAAAATATTGATTTGCCAGGCGGCGGCTTCGTCGGTAATCAAACCCATACGCTTCAGTCCTTGGGCGATTACTTTAGCAGATGTCTTGTGGATGTCAAGCAACCCTACGCCGGGTTTGACAGAGTCGAAGGCTGCATCGGCTGAGGCCAGGACGATCTCGTAAATGGCGCGCTGGTCATCGGTGAAGCGACCGTTGGCAGGCATGGTCCGTGTGACGTCAGCGGAATAGCCCTCATATTCGGCGCCGATGTCCATGAGCACCAGATCGCCATCTTCAACTGTTCGTGTACCGTCTTCATAGTGCAGCACGGTGGAATTTGGCCCCGAGCCTACGATGGACGGGAATCCATGGGCAAGGGCACCCTGTTTTTTATAGACATATTCGATGGCAGCCTGAATTTCGTTTTCGGTCATGCCGGGTCTGGCCATACGCATGGCTTCGGCCTGGGATTCGCATGTGATGTCGATGGCTTTCTGTATCAGTGATATTTCGTAGTCGTCCTTGAGAAGCCGCAGGGCGTGAATAGCTGGCCGGGGATCGAGTATTGTCAGGTCGCGTTTCTTTTTTGCTCTGTCAATGAGGCGTTGGATACGCTTGGAGATTGGATCGTTTCCGGTGCTGAAGTAGATTGTGTCGGCTTCTGCTATAATTTTTTTCAAGTGACGGGAGAGGCCGCTCAGGGGAAAAGCGGCATCTGCACCGCAATCGTCTGTGGCACCCTCCAGGCCGGGCTGTTCTCCAACCCAGATGGTGGCCTGTGGATTTTTAGGATTGACGAACATCTGGAATGGGGCCGCATTGCCGGGTAGCAAGAGGCAGACGGCGTTGGAATGGCTGAAGCCGGTGAGGTAAAGAAAATTGCTGTTTTGACGATAGGGATAGGCCGTGTCGCCGTTACGCAAATAGGATTGGCCGGAGACCATGATTGTAGGCCCGGAGGCGAGTTGCGGCATCAGTTTCTGCCGGCGTGTTTTCAGGGATTCCAGTTTGTCCATGGCGGGAAGTGTTGCCGCCATGCTGAGAATTAGAAGGCTGAACATCAGGGATCTGGATTTCATTTTATCCTCACTCTAAAGTAAAGGGAATTAATTGTATACGAATGCCGCGTTTTAAAAGATTCATGTTTAATTGAACAACGCCCCGATGGATGATCGGGGCGCAGCAATTATTCCAGAATCAAGCACTTCAGTGTTTTGCCCACATGGGTGTTGTCGTGAATACCGCCAAATAGTTCGGCGCCGGGGCCGTAAGCAAGAATTGGGACCATGACGCCGCTGTGATTGCCCGTGCTGTAATGGGTTTTTGTGATGGTTTTATCTGCCACGGAGCCGTCAAGAAGTGAGTAGCCGCCGGTCTCATGGTCGGCAGTGACAATGACTAAGGTGCCGGGATGCTGCTCCGCCCAGTCCATAATCACACCCACAGCATCGTCAAAGTCAAGGGTCTCACGAATCGTGCCTTCACTATTGTTGTCGTGGCATTCCCAATCGATCTGTGAACCTTCAATCATAAGAAAGAAGCCATCTTTATCCTGACTGAGAATGTCCAAAGCCTTGGTCGACATGGCTGAGAGAGAGATTTCCCGTTTATCGGACGTGGCGATGTGCCCGCTGTCCAGGAGGGCCACGGCACGTAGCGGAGTGGCCAGTGCATTGAAGCCTTCGGCCGTGGTGACCACTTGGTGTGTTTCGGCCAGCTTGGCCAGGAGGTCCAGTTCGTCCTTGCGTCTGCTTCCGGGTACTCTGGAAGGTACAAAGTTTTCAATGCCACCGCCAAAGAGCACTTCAGCCTTTGTATCGGCCATCTGTTTCGCAATGTCATTATAATTGTTACGGCTGGGTACATTGGCGTCAAAGCTGGCCGGCGTGGCATGGGTGATTTTACAGGTAGCCACCAGGCCCGTGGCCCAGTTCATAGACTCGGCCACATCCAGCACTGATTCCATGGCCGTGGTATCCGGACGCATGCCCACCATGCCGTTGTTGGTCTTCTCACCGCAGGCCAGGGCCGTGCCGCCGGCTGCGGAATCCGTAACATATTCATTTGAAGAATAAGTAGTGATGAGTCCTCCGACAGGCATCCGTTCCAGGTTGAGACTTCCACCTGTAGTAAGAGCGGCTGTTATATGTGCTACTCCCATGCCATCACCAATAAGGAAAATAATATTCTTCGGAGAAGTGTTTTTATTGGTACAGCTGATGAAAGATGCTGCCAGGAGAACTAATGCTGATAATAATAGTGTGGTTTTAGAGTGTTTCATGTTTTTCCCTTTAATTTTTGTTAAGGCGTTTCCAGGTTAAATATATACCGCTTAAGTAGAGAGCCAGGGCAATAAAGGCTGACGGTATGAAAATCCATTTTTTGATTACTGAAGAGAAGATTGAACCATCATGAATATTTTCTATGATATCTGATCGCCTGTATGCAATGTGTAGCACCTTGCCGGTTTGTGAATCCAATTGAATTTCATAATTGTTTTTGGCCAGTATTTTGATAATTCCTTTTCCCGGTCTGATATCCAGTCTTTCAATGTCTTCCCATGTCTTGATTTTAAGCGTATCGAGTGTCCTGCATTGCGCCAATATCTCCTCAAAAGTCAGTTGTGGCACTGTGTCACTACCCTGTTGAGTGGCAGGTTGAATCCAGGAAATATCTTTTTTTAGCTGTAGTAGAATGCCGCTTATAATCATGATACCCAGCGGCAGCATAGTAATAATGGCAGTCCAGAGATGGGTTTTATATAGAATTTTACGTGTAGACATTGCTCTGACCTTATTCAAATGTTAAATCTCAAACTACATGGTACTTATCTATGATCAGGATTTTTGTTTCCCGGTATCATCACTGGTATATAAAAAACGTTTAATTTTATGCGTTGGTGTCTTTGTAAAAGGTTCTTTCTGTTCAATTATTCGATGAATTCTGGCATTGGAAGCAATATTAGTATTTGTACTCTTTCGTATTGATTCCAGTATTTCCTGAATTCTATCGGCCATTTCGGTTTGAGACAGATTCTCTTTTTTAAATATACGATCAAGGTGTTCATAGTCCGGAAATACCCGTGCAGAGATATGACCGTCTATTGAAAATACAAGAGATTCCAGAACCAGATCCTGCCTGTTCAGATGTGATTCAATCTCTTCGGGATATATGTTTTCACCGTTTGCGCCAATTATAACGTTCTTAAGCCTTCCTTTAATAAAGAGATAGCCATCTTTATCAAAGTTGCCAAGATCTCCGGTTTTAAAGTAGCCGTCATCTGTCATTACTTCAGCTGTATGAAGGTCATCTTTATAATAACCCAGCATTACATTGTCACCCTTTATCTGGATTTCTCCCTCTCCGGTCAGGGGATCAGGATCAGAAATACGGATATCAACATCAGGAAGTGGGAAACCAGTAGACTGGGCTCTGGTCAGGGCTGGGCTGGAGCCGGCAATTAACGGTGCGGTTTCAGTGAGACCATAACCTATGGCATATGGGAATTTGGCCTCACGAAGAAAAATTTCTACCTCTGGAGATACTGAAGAACCTCCTATGCCAAAGAAACGTAGTTCTCCACCGAAGACTTGCATCAATTTTTTACCAATAAGCTTTATGAGTTGTCGCCTTATCGGTCCAATCTTCGTCAATTTACCAATAATTCCCTGTGCTTCCAATTTTGGCAGAACCTTGGTTTTGTAGATTTTTTCTATAATCAATGGTACTGTGAGCATCATGGTGGGTTTGATTTTTGCCAATGCCGGTAAAAGGACACTTGGAACAGGTGGTTTTTCAAGATAGTAAACAGCGGCTCCCTGAGACAGAGGAAGCATAAAACCCAGGGTATTTTCATATGTATGTGAGAGGGGTAGAATAGACAGGAGCCTGTCGCATTCATTCATATTTTGAATTTTTAATGTGAAGTAGACATCTGAGATTATATTTTTATGTGACAGCATTACGCCCTTTGCATGCCCTGTTGTTCCCGATGTATAGATAATGGCAGCCAGATCATCCGCACAGACCGGAATAGGCAATATGCCGGCCAGTCGTTTCGCAGATTCTTTGAGTTTATTGACTTCCCGCTCACCATCACGGAGCAAGTCCATAAATTTGCCAATACGATTTTGTGGCATTATTTGTCTAAGATCGTCTAATTGTATAAGTGTTTTGCAGCCTGGCAAGTCAGCATCAATTACTTTGTCCACAAATTTTTCAGAAACTACTACAGCTTTGCAGCCTGAGTGGCGAAGAATATGATGTATTTCATTGGCGTGAAAGTCAGGCAATATGGGTACGATCACTGCACCAATTGCTGTCACTGCCATGTATGTAACACCCCAATGGGGCATATTTTCACCCAGCAAGCCTATTTTATCACCTTTTGTGATTCCGCATTTACGGAGGAGTATTATAAGGTTTTCAATTTTATGGTCTAATGCGCTATAAGTTAGAGACTGCCCGTCCACAAATGCCAGGGCAATGTTATCAGGGAAATTAGTAATAGAATGATCAAGCATTTCTTTCAGCGTTTCAGGTTGAAGGGTCTGCATAGGAGCCTCTTGTTTTTATTATTAAATTCGTCTAATTATTACAAGTGACAGATCATCATTTGGACGAGCTTTGCCTGCAAAGTCATTTACAGATTTGACCAGCATTCTGCCCAAATTTTCTACAGATGTCCATTTCTGTTGAATGAGTAAGGTCTTAAGCCGCTCATCACCATAGAATTCATCTTTGTCGTTTTTTGCTTCTGTTAAACCATCTGAATATGCTAATAAATAGTCACCTTTATTCATTGTTACTTTTTCTTCTTTATATTCAGAATTCTCTGCAAGGCCCAGAGCGATTCCGCCCTGTCTTAATTCTTCCAACTTTTTATCATGTATGATGAAAGGGGGCATATGTCCGGCATTTAGTATCTGGATCTCTCCCGAATCCTTTTTAAGCTGTAGATATATTAATGTGGCAAAGCGATCTCTCAAACCATCACGATAGAGAATTCTATTAACTCGTTTGCCCAATGTGGCCAATCGTGGCTCTTCCGGTGCCAGGGCTCTAACCGTTGCCTGAAGTTTAGCCATGAGAAGCGCAGCTCCCAGACCTTTCCCGGCAACATCACCCAGCGTAAGACCCATTTGTTCGCTATTTATTTCAATAAAATCAACCAGATCTCCGCCGACTTCATTAGCCGGGCGAGTATAGAGCCAGATTTCCCAGCCTGAGAGATGAGGGTGTTCTGTCGGGAGCAATGCTTTCTGAACCTTACGTCCGATAGCAAGTTCATCACGTGCAAGTAGTTTGTCTTTCAATTCTAAAGCCAGTACAGATACAATGAGCAATAATCCCATAATGTTGAGATTATTTATTCTGACAATACCTGTCTGTACATTTATAAAATTTGTCAATAGAACAAGGCCGGATAATAGCATTATACGCCGGGCTGGAGCCAATTTAAGAAAGAGACTTTTGCATAGCCATAAGAAAATATAGAGGGCTTGTTTTATCTTGCCCATATCAGCCAATTTTTTCTTGGTCTTTTTATCAAGATAGAAATGATAAATATCCTTGAAATCCTGGAGCCAACTACCCGGCAGGTCTCCATGGCGTATGTCATCTGTAATGATGCGTCCGAATGATTTAGCATTTTCTGTAAATTTGCCGCCGGATTCAGTAGATTTTTTCATATAGTACCATTGTTTTTTTGAAAATGTGTGTAGTAAATATAATACAAAAATTTACCTAAGTTGCCAAGGGAAAAGGAGGGGTGTATTAATGAGATCGTTTATAATTGATGTTTTGGCATGGCAGAGGTGTAGTATCAATCAAAGTGCTTTTTTATTAATCCTCTTAAGCATTAGTACGAAATTTCAAAGATATAATGAAACATTTGTTCGGAAAATCGTACAAATAAGAAACCCGGAGGAATTAATGAAAGATTTATCGATTGCAGAAGAGATGTTTTTAATCAGTATCTTAAAGCTAAAAGACAATGCATATGGCGTTACAATCAGGCAGGCAGTTTCTCAAACTACCGGCAGGACTTATCCTTATGGCACATTATATAGTACGCTTGACAAGTTGGTTCGGAGAAGTTTTCTGACAAAGACTGTCAGTGAACCACTGCCGGAACGGGGAGGGCGCAGCCGTAACTACTACCGGATTACTGATTTGGGCATTGAGGCACTTAAGAAAGCTATGGCCCTAAAACAGATGATATGGGATGATGAAACTCAAATAGCATTAAGTTAAGGTGATTTTATGGGACATCTTCCCAAAATACTCCAAAAGTTATTAAAGTTCAGTGCCAACCTGAATGATGGCATAGCCATTATGGGAGATCTTGAAGAGGAGTTTCTTGCGATTAAATCCGACAGGGGGAGAGTGCATGCCTGGAGGTGGTTCATGTCGCTGATATTTTCCTCCTTACACTTTATCATTGTTCAATTTTGTACAGGTGGTATTGGTATGTTAATTAACTATTTGAAAACTACATTTCGTAGTTTACGCCGTCATCCCATGTTCAATATTATTAATGTTGTCGGTTTGGCAATTGGAATGGCGTGTTTTCTGTTGATCCTTCTCTTTGTGCGACATGAGCTCAGTTATGACCGCCATCATGAGAATGCTGACAGAATTTATCGAATAGTCCTGGACGCCAGGTTTGGCGGAAGCCTGTATCCCCTATGCGCTGTAGCAGCACCAACGGCAGCCGCTCTTGAAGCGGATTATCCCGAAGTAGAGCAGGCAATCCGTATTTATTCTGCGGATAATCCTATTATTAGTAATAAAGACAGATATTTCAAAGAGAACCGTGTTACCTGGGCGGATGAAGGTTTATTTGATATCTTCTCCATAGCTCTTACTGCCGGCAGTATTGAATCACTCCTTGCAAAACCGAATACTGTGGCTATCAGCCGGACAACTGCAAGAAAATATTTTGGTACAGCTGATCCTATGGGCAGTATGTTACTTTTTGATGGAAATGTTGAGTATATGGTTACTGCTGTCTATGAAGATATGCCCACTGCTTCGCATTTCCATTTTGATATT
>JAGLOF010000110.1 GCA_023139105.1 bacterium | reverse complement strand
CCTAATTCTTTGGTTTCAAATGAATCCTCATTTAAATTAACATTAATTGGATTAGATGTGAGAAATTTTGTATCTTGAAGAATTCTTGTGTTATAATCTTCATAAGATGTGCCCAATTGTAGATAGTCAAGAAGTTTCCATGGGATTTTCTATTAATCCATCAACAGCACTTCGCTTAATTGATGATTTTGTAAAATTGGGAATTCTTGTTGAAATAACAGGATACAAGAGAAACAGGGTTTTTGCTTTCGAAAATTATCTGCAGCTTTTTGCATAAACTAGCCTGTAGGTCGGATTACGCTTCTCAAATCCGACAAAGTGGAATGTTATGAAAAAAACATTGACAGATGTCTTATTTTTCTGTAAATTAGGCTACTATGACATCCTTATTTACAGTAAATTAGGTAATTATATGATCACGAGAAGTATTCAGGCTCTTATTGAAAGCAGTCTCTTCAAGGGAAAGGCTGTTATATTGTACGGTGCCCGGCAGGTTGGGAAAACTACACTCATTAGAGAGATAGAGAAAAAATACCCTGACGATTCACTCTATATCAACTGTGATGAGCCTGATTTGAGGACGGCACTTACCGATGTGACATCAACTGCGTTGAAAAATTTGGTCGGCGGTAAGCGGCTGGTTCTTATTGACGAAGCCCAGCGAGTACGAAATATCGGTTTGACACTTAAACTTTTCACGGATCAGTTACACGATGTACAGGTCATTGCAACCGGATCATCATCACTTGATCTGTCAAATGAGATTGTTGAGCCGCTTACCGGAAGGAAATATGAGTTTTATCTATACCCATTTTCTCTTACAGAACTGAAAATTATTTATTCACCCATCGAACTGAAGCGAATCATTGAAACCAGGATGGTCATGGGGATGTATCCGGATATTGTTTTAAAACCGGATGAATCTTCTTATCAGCTTCGCAGCCTGAGCGAGAGTTATCTGTACAAAGATGTGCTGCAATATCAGGATATTAGGCGGCCTGAACTTTTAGAAAAATTACTTAAGGCCCTGGCCCTGCAGGTCGGGCAGGAAGTTTCATATAATGAGTTGTCAAATTTACTCGATGTGAGTAAGACAACGGTTCGTAATTATGTACAGCTTCTGGAAAAGACATTTGTCATTTTTCGTTTGCCGCCTTTCAGCCGTAACTTGCGTACAGAACTGAGGAAACTGCGAAAAATTTATTTTTATGATACTGGTATTCGAAATGCGCTTATTAATAATCTGAATCCCCTGGATCTCCGGCAGGATGTGGGACAGCTCTGGGAAAACTTTATGATCAGTGAGAGATTGAAGTTGCAGAGTAACAGCGGCAATGTTGTCAATACTTATTTCTGGAGGACGCACCGTCAGGTGGAGATGGATTATCTTGAGGAGGCTGGTGGAGCTTTACAGGCATTTGAATTTAAATTCAAACCCCGTAAGAACAGAATTCCCAAGGCCTTTCATGATGCCTATCCCGACTGTCCGGTAGAATTCATAAATCGGGACAATTTTCAATGCTTTACAGGACTGGATGGGGAAAAAAGATGATAGTTCAATGTTGGATGTGAAAAACGCCGTCCAACCTATCGGACTGGTAAATTCTCATTGGCTCTAATATCGGTCTCGGTATCGGTATCGCTATCGTCTTTTGTTCTGTTATTTAAATCAATCAGTTAAAAATTACTACGTATTTGACTGAATGACTTGTCACAAGGCCGAACAGTGCCGAACACAAGTATTGGATTAGGATTAATCCACCGTTTGTCATCTCGAAGAGCTCCTCCCTGAGAGATCTTAAAAAGGTGAGTTAACGGTGTAAACGTTCAATTTTTAAGATCTCTCACCGCCGGTGAAGCTGGCGTTCGAGATGACAGCATTTTGGGGGTGTTTTCTGCGAGCACCTATTTTATGCATTTACTATTGAAAATTTAGTTTTCACTTGAATGGGTTAATTTTGATGATTATCTTATAAATAACGTAAACCTTTCGTGTGGTTTTTGTTAGATGTTAATTTAGAAGTGGAGTTAAGTCGATGAAGAATACTTCCTTGGAATATACTTACTGGCAAGACGAAAATATATGGTTAGGATACCTTGACAGATATCCCGATTACATGACGCAGGCAGAAACAAAGGATGAATTGAAAGAGAATCTAATTGATATTTATAAAGAACTAAGTTAACATTTTTTAGACAGGAAATCCTTAAACTTAAACCCCGGTTGCAGCACCATCTTTCCAGGTGCTTCACCGGGTGTTTTTTTAGGCAGTTTGGAGCCAAAATACCCGGAGTCCTGAGAAGATGGACATCCGGGGTTTTAAGTTTTATACCGCTTCCCCCAAAAAAGAATTTGTAAGAGATTTTTTTTGTAACAATTTTTTATTGTTACCGTTATACTAACAAACGAATACTAACAAACGAATTATTTGATTGAGGTTATTATGAAGTTTCTATCCCGCATTGAGGAGATCTTGTTGTTGACCATCTGGAAGCTGGGTGAAAATGCATTTGGTATCTCCATTCGTGAACAGGTGGAGAAGGATACTGGTATTACCTGGATGTCAGGTGCTATCTATGCGCCATTGCAGAGGCTTAAAAAAAATAAATATGTAGATACACGACACGCTGAGGGAGCGGCAGAGTTGGGTGGACGACCGCGTATTTATTATTCACTTACATCTTTGGGTGAAGCAAAACTTATATCAATTCAGGAAATTAATCAATCTCTTTGGAATGAAGTTCCGGATTTTAAAAAGGAATTTTAAATGTCATTATTGCGAAAATGGTATTATTGGTCTGTCTCCGCTCTTGCTGATGAAGAAATTTCTGCATCAATTATTGAAGATCTGGAATATCGGTATCAGCAAGATGTTTCTAAAAAGGGCCGCATTTATGCCCGATTTCAGCAATACTGCAATTTTTTACCTATAATTCTCCCATTGATTTCTGATCTTTGTAAAGGAGCTGTAATGATGTTAGGAAACTACTCAAAAATTGCCATGAGAAATCTTCGTAAGCATAAGGCATATACGGCCATTAATATTATGGGACTGGCTATTGGAATGTTATGTACCATGTTAATACTGCTATGGGTTCAGGATGAATTAAGCTATGACAAATATAATGAAAAGGCTGACCGTATAATACGTGTGACACGCCGCTGGCTGAATAGTGATGGAGCTGTAAGTCTGCACCTGGGGCATGTAGCTCCGCCCATTGCACCATTGTTAAAGACTGATTTTCCAGAAATTGAACATATTGTTCGGCTAACCAATATTAGTGGTGTGCTTGTTGGGAATCCTGGAGAACAATATATAGAGGATCGGCTTTTTTGTGCTGAGGAGGATTTGTTTAAAATTTTCACCTTTGATTTGCAAAAAGGTAATGTCTCAACATGTCTCCAGGCACCTGGAACCATTGTTTTAACAGAGTCAATGGCTGAAAAATACTTCTCTGATCAAGATCCCATGGGGCAGATGCTGCATATGGATTTTGGTGAGGGTGTGTTGGATTTAAAGATAACCGGTATTATGGCAGATATGCCGGAGCAATCTCATATCCATAGTGATTTTTTTATATCATTTAAAACATATGAAATGTTTGTAGGCGATGATGAACTTCAAAATTGGGGAAGCAATAATTACGGTACATATCTGCTCCTGGAGAAGGGGCGAACAAGAGAGCAGCTTCAAGCTCAGATGGACGCTTTTATTGAGCGTCATTATGGTGAGGGGCAGAGCGAGAGCACACAATTAATCCTGCAGCAACTTACAGATATCCATTTGTACTCCAATCTGGATTCAGAGTATGAGGCCAATGGTGATATAGCTAATGTCTGGATTTTTTCTGCAATTGCTGTATTTATTCTGTTAATTGCCTGCATTAACTTTATGAATCTGGCAACAGCACGCTCTGCAGGACGTGCCAGAGAAGTGGGGCTGCGAAAAGTAGTAGGAGCCAGAAGAATTCAGATTGTCCGTCAGTTCCTCAATGAAGCAGTATTAATGGCAGCACTTTCCGGAGTTATTGCTATAGCAAGTACATGGCTTTTACTACCAAAATTTAATGAATTTCTTGGTAAGCAAATACATTTCAATTTGATTGAAAATCCACTATTAGGTTTTGGAATGATAGGCATAGTTGTATTTGTTGGTATTGTTTCAGGAAGCTATCCTGCATTTTTCCTTTCTTCATTCAAACCAATTAAAGTTTTAAGGGGGACATCCCGTAAAAGGTCAAGCGGTTTTTCATTTCGTACAGTTCTTGTTGTATTGCAATTCTCCATCTCAATAATACTGATAATATCTGTGACAGCCGTATCAAAACAACTTAGTTTTATGCAAAATATAAAACTTGGAATCGATAAAGAAAATGTGGTTCTTTTGGCATCGTCCCCATATATAAATGAGCATTTAGCTGATATCAAACAGCAATTATTGGCACATCAGAATGTAATCTCAGTTTCTGCGGCTAAACGTATACCATCCGGACGGCTTTTGGATTCATCCGGGGCTAAAGTAATACGTGATGGTGAAGAGACATATATGAACTTCAGAATTGCCAATCTTCGAGTTGATCATGATTACATTAGTACTTTCAGGATGAATATGGCTGCCGGACGTGATTTTATGCATGATATGCCAACGGATTCTGATGAAGCATTTATTCTTAATGAAGCGGCTGTCCTCAGGATTGGCTGGGATTCCTCGGAAGAAGCAATTGGACAAGCTTTTATCTATGGTGGGCGGAGGGGGCGTATTATCGGTGTTGTTGAAGATGTTAATTTTGAATCATTACATAAATCAATAACTCCAATAGTGATGTATATTTCCTCCGGAAGCCTGAACAGGATCTCCATACGAATCACGCCTGATGATATCTCTGAAACTCTGGAATTTTTGAAGAATCAATGGGCCAGATATAATCCCGGGCGTTCCTTTGAATATCAATTTTTAGATCAACGCTTTGATCAACTCTATCGCTCAGAACGAAAACTACATGAATTATTCAACATATTTGCTTTATTATCCATATTGATATCATGCCTGGGTTTATTTGGATTGGC